>JBGPGZ010000118.1:0-10318 GCA_041484175.1 Cyclobacteriaceae bacterium
CGCGGCAAAAATTGCGTATCCCCAGAATTCAGGAGTTAAATGCCAATTTTCCTTAAAAAAAATAGCGACAGCCCAAATCACCAGGCCCCAGTTGATGATCGTTGTTGGAATTTGAGAAAGCAAAGATTGCAGCGAATGGAAATGGATAAAGCGGCTTTTTTTGCGATTGATAAAATAGTAGATGACGGCCGCGATCAAATTAATAACCGGAAGCGGTAGCCCAATGGCTACCGCTGCAAACATCATCAGGTAGGCGCCCATGGCGTCCTCTCTTTCACGTTCCGGAATTTCATCAGGTTGAGGTAATGGATAATATTCCATAATGATCAACCGATTTAATCCATAGAAAAGGGAGGATAGGTGTCAGTCATGTTTGCCATATACAACCCCACGCGGGTATTCCAGCGCAACATACCGGTAAGATAATTATGAAGGGACAAGGGAAGTTTACCCGTGAAAAGAATGGCCCACCAACCGATAAACAGTACCACCAAAGCTCCAATGCCAATGAAAAACAAAACAAATCCATGTGGGATGATAACGTAAATCACCCCGAAGAACAGTCGCAGGAGTGTTAAACCCCGGCTTATACTTTCGGGATAAGGAATTTCAACTTTGGTAGCCTCATCGGTGCCTTTAATACCAAAGGAGGGATAGCCGTCCGCCATGTTATAAAGACGTGCATTCAGCCGGATTTGCCAGCGGATAAGGCCAACGCGGAATTCAAAAAAGCTTTGTGGGTAGCGTCCGGTAAACAAGATAGCCCAGAAAGAAATGAACCCTAAAATAGCTGCCCACAGCCCAACAAAGAACAGAAGGCAACCGTGTGGAATTGCTATGTAAAGCCATCCGAAGAAAGTCCTTAGCAGCAGCTCTCCCCTGGAGAGTTGCTCCGCATGTTTGATTTCAAGAGTCATAGGTTTGGTTTAGGTTTAGTAGGGAGAAATAGTGTTATAGGAAAATGAAGAATCATTGTTATTGATCTCATTTGCTAGCGTTGGAACCTAACCGGGCTGTCATCGGAAAGCACGAACGGTCATTTTACAGGCGGACAAATCCGGTTGGATAAGACCCAAGGTAAGCCTTTGAAATCGAAAAACGATTCATTCAGCCTCAAAAAAAAGCTAATTTTACTCCAAATAGGTCCCCTTTGAACCCTCAACTTCAGCACCTTTTTGACTCTCTCGAGACTGACCGCAATCTCCTGCTGGAAAAAGTCTCTAAACTTTCATTAGCACAATTTAACCGGGCTGCTCCCGGTAAATGGTCGGCGGGTCAGATCCTCGCACATCTGATCACTGCTGAGAAGTTGTCACTGCTGTATATGAACAAAAAGATCCTGGGGATTCAGGAGACGGGCAATACGGGAATATGGGAAGAAATGAAAATGCTACTGCTAAAAATCTCTCAACGCCTCCCCCTTAAGTTCAGAGCTCCTAATGCCCTCGTTGAAAATACCCCAGCATATCCCGATTTTCATCACCTCAAAGCGGATTGGGACATGGAGCGCAGCAAACTCAGGGACTTTCTTGAGAAATTTGACGACCGTCTGCTGAAGAAGAAAATTTACCGGCACATCCGGGCCGGCAGACTCAATATTCGACACGCCCTTCTTTTTTTTGGAGAGCATTATCGTCACCACTGGCCCCAGATAAAACGCCTTCTGTAATTTCGGTAAGCCATGTCCAAGATTATTTCGGCATCTTTCGTCCGTATCGTGATTCTTGCAATCAATCCATGCTTATGAATAAGTACATCAGTACAATTTTTTTTCTTCCCCTCAGCTTCGCTGCATTGGCGCAACCCAAACTTTTAAGTCCTGCTGACTTCCTGGGGTACGAATTAGGCGACCGGTTTACGAGACATTACCGCGTCGTTGAGTATTTCAAGCATGTTGATGAGGTCATGACGAACGTGCAGGTACAGCAGTACGGGGAAACCTACGAGCATCGTCCGTTGATTTATGCAATCGTGGCCTCCGCCGAAAATTTCAGGAATATAGAACAAATCCGCCTGGACAATTTGAAACGGGCCGGCGTAGCAGCAGGCTCGCCAGCCGGCCCGAAGGTAGCCATCGTGTGGCTGAGTTATAACGTCCATGGAAACGAGGCCAACTCAATGGAGGCATCCATGAAGACCTTATACGAATTAGTAAACCCCGCCAATGCGAAGACCAGCGAATGGTTGAAAAACACGGTCGTGATTATCGACCCGTGCATTAACCCCGACGGTCGCGACCGGTACGCCAATTTTTATAACCAGTATGGAAATATTCCGGCAACTTCAGACCCTCAGTCGCGTGAGCACCGCGAACCGTGGCCAGGAGGAAGAACCAATCATTACCTGTTTGACCTCAATCGCGACTGGGCCTGGGAGACGCAAACCGAGTCTCAGTCAAGAATAAAAATCTACAACCAATGGCTTCCCCATGTGCACGTTGATTTTCACGAGCAAAGTCCCAACACGCCCTATTACTTTGCCCCCGCGGCAGAGCCCTATCATGATGTAATCACCGGGTGGCAGCGTGAGTTCCAGACGATCATTGGAAAGAATAATGCAAAATACTTTGACGAAAAAGGCTGGCTCTATTTCACTAAAGAGCGATTTGATCTTTATTATCCCAGCTATGGTGACACCTACCCTACTTATAGTGGCGCTATCGGCATGACTTATGAAAAAGCAGGAGGGGGCAATGCGGGACTGACCTACACCACCACCGAAGGAGACCCGATTACACTCAAAGACCGCCTGACCCATCATTATACGACCGGCATTTCCACCATTGAGATTTCCTCCCTGAACGCCACCCGCCTGGTCGACGAGTTTGAAAAATACTTCAAAGAAACGACAACCAACCCCAGCGCTTTGTACAAGACCTACATCATCAAATCGGACAATAATGCGGATAAACTGAGCAAAATCGCCACCTGGATGACAACGCACCAAATTCAATTTGGCCACGCCGCCGACGGAAAACCTTCGCGTGGTTTTGATTATCAAACTCAGGCAGTTGCCAATTTCAATCTGACCACGGATGACCTTGTCGTAAATATCTATCAACCAAAAGGCAGATTTATCACAACTGTCTTTGAGCCTCAATCAAGACTGACCGACTCGTTAACTTATGACATCACCGCGTGGAATTTGATGTACGCTTATGACTTGAAAGCTTTTGCACTCAATGAAAAAATTTCAGTGGCCAAGCCGTATCTACCCAAAGTCATGACTGCCGATGCAATCCCGGTAAGACCTTATGCGTATCTTTTGCGTTACCAAAATTTGAATGATGTTGAATTTCTTGCTGCTATGATGCAAATGGGTGTGAAGGTACGTTCGGCAAGAAAAGCATTCTCGATCAACTCACAAAATTTCGAGGCAGGAACCCTGATCCTTACCCAGAGAAACAATGAATCGGTCAATGACTTTGATAAGATCGTACAATCCACGGCGCAAAGGCTCAACCGGAAAATCTATGCCGCCACCACAGGCTACGTTGATAAAGGCTTGGACTTTGGATCGAGTGAAGTAAACTATCTCAAACCTCCAAAAGTCGCCTTACTTGGTGGAGAGCAAACCTCCTCACTCGGGCAGGGTGAAATCTGGCACTATTTTGAACAGCAAATTCATTACCCCGTTTCGGTGATCGGAACCGATTATTTCAAGTCGGTCGATTGGTGGAAGTACAATGTCTTGATCGTACCGGAAGGAAACTACCGGGTATTTGATGATGCCGCACTCGAAATCATTCAACGATGGGTTACCGATGGCGGCCGGTTGATTGTAATCGCGGGTGGACTGAGCTCCTTTGTCGATAAAAAGGGATTTGGACTCAAGGAATATGCAACAGAAGACAAGAAAAAAGAGATTGAGAAAAAGGACAAAGAGCAGAAGGAGAAAGAAGGCCCGGTTAAATACGATGAGGCCGAGCGAAAACAATTGTCGGAATCAATTTCCGGCGCGATTTACAAGGTCACCCTTGATCAATCACATCCATTGGCCTTTGGCCTGGGCGATCATTATTATTCGCTCAAGACCAACGAACTGCATTTTGATTTTCTGGAAACCGGATGGAACGTGGGCCTGCTGAAAGGCAAAGTAAAACCCGTTCTGGGTTTTGCAGGACATAAAATCAACGGCAAGCTGGACAATACCCTTGCCTTTGGCGTGGAGGACAAAGGCAAAGGCCAGGTCGTCTATTTAGTGGACAATCCCCTTTTCCGGTGCTTCTGGGAGTCGGGTAAGATGCTCTTTTCAAACGCCGTCTTTATTGCCGGGCAGTAACGGATGATCCCTTTTTGTCGCAGAGGAAGATGCTGCGTTATGGCTCCAGGACCACCTTCAAACAATTGTCTTTTTTGTTCGCGAACAGGTCATAGCCCTTGGCTCCTTCGCTTAACTTCATATGGTGCGTCAGTATGGAGGTAAAGTTGTATTTCTTTTTCTGAACAAGCGGCGTGAGTTGCTCCATGAAAGAGCGGGCCGGGCAGCGGCCGACTTTAAAGGTGAGGTTTTTGTTGTATGCCTGAACAGGTGAAAATGGGAGCTGCTGATCATTACAAACACCAACAACAGAAATGATGCCTCCTGGTCTTAAAAGGTCGTAAGCCAATCTACCTGCATCATGGCTGCCTACCGCTTCCATCACTGCATCCGCACCACGGCCTTGGGTATATGATTTCAACACTTCGACGGGGTTTTCCCTTTTGTAATTGATTGGAATAGCGCCAAAGTTTTGTGCCCTTTTCAGTCGCTCCTCAACGGCATCAATGGCAAACAGTTTTTCAGCTCCATACTCCCTTGCTCCCAAAATAGCCATTAGGCCAACAGGTCCGCAACCGATCACTACTTGTGTGTACTTTGGTTTTATCTCCGCCTGATGCGCGCAGAAGAATCCAGTGGATATAACATCGCCCAATAACAACCCCTCTTCATGGGAAACTCCGTCCGGAATTTTTTGAAGGGTAGCGTCTGCGAGAGGAACCCTTACCAATTCGGCCTGCCCACCCTGAAGTCCCTTACCATTTTCCACCCAGCCATACAGCTGGCTATGAATGCAACGGCACGTAAGCCCGACCCTGCAGTAAAAACAATCTCCACAGCTGGTAGTGAAGGGGCCCATGACCTGGTCCCCAATCCGGAGCAATTTTATACCAACACCTTTGTCAACAACCTCTCCGGTAAATTCGTGCCCCATCACAGTGCCCATGTCCTGTCCTCTTTCACGTTCATCAAAGACGTGCAAATCAGATCCGCAGATAGAACAAAGTTTCACCTTCACAATCACATCGGAGGGCGCAAGGATCATCGGATCGGCGACCGATTCATACCGGACCGTTTGTGGGCCCCGAAAGGCGACGGCTTTCATCTAGTTGGTAAATAAATTATTGAGTTCCAGATCGATCCTTCCGACAACAGTAGAAAAATCTTCTATCCGTTCTACAAAATCCAGGGTGTTCACGTCAATGATCAGCAATTTACCCTGATCATAGTTGTCGATCCACTTTTCATAATGCTCGTTGAGATTTCTCAGGTATTCAAGCCGGATGGCATATTCGTAATCCCTGCCGCGTTTTTGAATTTGCTGGACGAGTTTGGGAATGTCTGCTTTCAAATAGATCAGCAGATCAGGTGGTTGAACAAAATTGATCATGGAATGGAAAATATCAAGATAGCTTTGGTAGTCGCGGTCGCTGATATGCCCGCTTGTATGCAAATTAGCCGCAAAGATGTGTGCATCTTCGTAGATGGTACGATCTTGAATAATGGCTTTCGTGCTTTCCCGTATTTGACGAATTTGATTGAACCGGCTGTTCAAAAAGTAAATCTGCAAATGAAACGCCCACCGGGTCATGTCATCATAAAAGTCCTTGAGGTAGGGATTGTGATCGACGGATTCATACAATGGAATCCATCCATAGTGCTTCGAAAGCTTTTCCACCAGGGTGGTTTTGCCCGAGCCAATGTTGCCGCAGACAGCGATGTGTTTGGGTTGTGATGACACCGATCCGATTTTCAGATCCCAAATTCCACAAATCAAACTACAAATCACACAGCGGGCCGGTGATTTCAGGATTTGTTCCATTTCGTTTCATTGTTTTAGCGATCTTTGCCTGAATTTTTTTATGAAGCGATTGCCATCGTTCCTCTTGTTGGCCCTGGTGGGCCTGATCAGTTGTAAGAAGGACAACGAAGAGAAATGTGTCTTTGTGCCCGATACGAAAGGCCTCTCCATCGATTTGAAAATCGAATCGCTGGAAGATTCATTACCCGCCATTATCAGCAAAACGCAGTTGGTAAATTTCCTCACTCATCATCCCGCCCTCCGCGACCACTTTTTTGGCAGGGCCGGCTATCCCAATGATTCTGTCTTCATCAACGAATTATATAACCGTTTTACCAATCCGCACATCGACACGCTCCTGATGGAGACGCACAGGGTTTTTGGAGATTTGGCCGGGCTCAGAGAAGAGTTTCGCCAGGCATACGCCAACATCCGATATTATTACCCAAATTTTCGACTACCTAAAATCCAAACGATCATCAGTGGTCTGGAGACTGATTTGCTTGTAAGCGACACATTGATCGTCGTGGGGCTTGATTACTTTCTTGGAGATGGGGCAAAATACAGACCCAGAATGTATGAGTATATGCTCCGCCGGTATAAAAAAGATTTCATCGTGCCGTCGGTATTACTCCTTTATGGCATCGATCAGGGTTTTAATAAAACGGCGCTGACCGACAAGACCGTATTGGCCGATATGATCGCCTACGGCAAAGCATTTTATTTTGCCAAGCATATGTTGCCGTGCGTGCCCGATAGTGTGTTTCTTGGTTACACCCGTGAAGAGATCGAGGGAGCACGCGAATATGAAAGCATGATTTACATCCGCCTGGTTGAAAAGGAGGTATTGTATTCAACCAGTCACCAGATCAAGCAGCGCTATATCGCCGAGCGGCCAAAGACCCTGGAAGTAGGGGAAAAATGTCCCGGACGGATTGGACAATGGATAGGGTGGCGAGTGATCGATGCTTACGCTGCACGCAACCCGGACAAAACTTTGCCGCAGATCATGGACTTGCCCAATTCCAATACCATTTTTAAGGATTCAAAGTACCGGGGGAAGGGGATTGATTAGACGCGTTACTCTTGGAGACCAAAAATCGGGGCGCGCCAAGGGAAGCAAAAGCGGAGTAATTTTATGCGAGAAGCTTTCTTCCTTCAATTTGTCGTTTTATATTTCTTTCGACATAACCTTACACCATGAAACCGACTGTATTTGGCAAACTAAGCCTGATGATGCTCCTTGAATATTTCATCTGGGGTTCATGGTACGTGACGCTAGCCACTTACATGTCGATTTACCTTCATGCAACGGGGATCCAGATCGGTGCCGCATATGGTGCACTGGCCATCGCCACGATGATCTCTCCATTTTTTGTTGGCCTTGTTGCGGACCGTTTTTTTGCTGCTCAGCGGATCATGGCAGTGCTACATATTCTTGGAGGCGTATTGCTTTACTTGGCCATCCAGATCACCGGCAACACGGCCTTTTATTGGGTCATCGTTTTCTACTCGCTGTTATATATGCCCACCATTGCCCTGTCCAACAGTATTGCCTTTCATCAAATGACCGATCCTGGAAAGCAGTTCCCCTGGATCAGAGTTTTCGGTACCGCGGGTTGGATTATTGCAGGATCTTTAATCACAGGTTTATCCATTGAAAAAACGCAGTATACTTTTCAGATGGCGGCCATTGCTTCAATCCTCCTAGGATTGATCAGCTTTTTTTTACCAAACACTCCCCCGAAGGCCAAAGGATCTGAAGTAAGTTTTTCAAAAGCACTGGGAGCTGACGCATTCGTTTTATTTAAGGATAGACCTTATTTGATATTTTTCATTGCGGCGATTTTCGTTTGTATACCCCTTTCATTTTATTTTGGATGGGCAAATGCCTTTCTCAATGAAATTGGGTTGGGCGACGTTGCCTTTAAAATGACTTTTGGCCAGTTTTCAGAGGCTCTTTTTATACTTGCAATCCCTTTTTTATTCAATAGTATTGGCGTCAAAAAAATGCTGTTGATGGGGATGGCAGCCTGGATATTGCGCTATCTCTTTTTTGCCTATGGGAATGTTTCCGGAAACCTATGGATGTTATACACCGGCATAATTCTTCATGGCATTTGCTACGATTTCTTTTTTGTGACCGGCTATATGTACACGGAAAAGAAGGCAGGTGAAACAATTAAGAATTCGGCCCAGGGGTTGTTCACCTTCGCCACTTACGGCGTCGGTATGTTTATAGGAACAGGGATTTCCGGATTCACCGCTGACTACTACTACGTGGAAAATGTTCACCAATGGAAAGAAATCTGGTTTGTGCCCTTTTATATCGCCGTGGGGGCGCTGGCCTACTTTATTTTCTTCTTTAAAGAACAGAAAGAAATCAAACCGGCTGTTTAGTTCCTTGCCTTTGGTCTTATTCAACAGCGACCCATTGAATATTTAATGGAAATAACGATTACCAATAAATGAAGCTACTATGAAAATCGCCATGCTTGGTTCCGGTTTTATCGGCCGGTTTTATGCCGATTCTCTCCAAGGTTACAGAAGCAAGGATAAAATCGTGACGATTTACTCCCGAAAGGAAGAAAGCGCAAAGCGATTCGCAAAAGACTATAACGTGGCCTTCTCGACATCAATGATGGAGGAGGCGATCAACCGGCCGGAAGTGGAGGTGGTTTGCATCTCGCTTCCCAACAATCTTCATGAAGAGGCGGTGATGCTATGTTGCCAACATAAAAAAGCAGTAGTCACAACAAAACCGTTGGGTCGCAATGGGGCTGAGGCCAAACGCATGCTGGAGGCAGTCGAAAAAGCCGGCATCTTTAACGGTTACCTTGAAGATCTTGTCTATACACCTAAATTTATCAAGGCACACGAGAGTGTAAAAAATGGTGCCCTCGGCAGAATTCTTTGGGCCAAATCGCGTGAGACCCACCCTGGTCCGCACAGCGATTGGTTCTGGGACATTGAGCAGGCGGGCGGGGGCGCCATATTGGATCTGGGATGCCATTGCGTTGAAATTGCCAGAAGTTACATCGGCAAGGACATAAAACCGATGGAGGTGATGTGCTGGGCCGATACCCAGGTGAAGCCCATTGATGCCGAGGATCACGCTATTGGATTGGTAAGATATGAGAACGGGTCCATTGGCCAGTTTGAAGTGAGCTGGACTTTCCGCGGAGGAATGGATTTGCGGGATGAGGTGATGGGCACAGAAGGCACCATCTGGATCAACAACTTTTTGAGAACCGGGTTTGAAATGTTCACAACGGGAAAAGGCGCGGATTACGTCGCCGAGAAAGCAGAAAGCAACACCGGCTGGCTCTTTCCGGTGGGTGATGAACTGAATGAACTCGGGTATAACCATATGTTCATGGACATGTTCAATGCCATGGAAAGTGGAAAGCAACCCAAAGAGACCTTCTACGATGGTTACGTGGTCAATTCGGTTCTGGATGCTGCCTATAAATCAGCCAAGACAAAATTGTGGGAGCCGGTGAAGCTTGATGTCTGGCGCGGACGCGTTGGCGTTAGCAAAGACAGTCATTTACAGGAGTACGATCCTGATCATTACCTGGTAAAGGAAGAAGTGACTCACTACGGAGCAAAGAAAGTGATTCTGAAGAACAAAAAGACGGGGAAGATTTCAGAGCAAGTTTTGAAATGACCTTTGCAGGAGCCAAATGAACGAGTAGCCCTACAATTTCTTTATGGTGTTCTTTGGTATTAAATTTTGTCTCCACCCATGACAAACACTATCTGAATATAAATTTGAGAATACGCGTTGGGAATAACAGGCCGCTCCTATGGAGCTTGGTTCAAATTGTGAACTGTTTTTCTACAAACGGGTCGCCCCTAACGGGGCTATCTTGAATCAATTTAGAAATTCCCATGACAGAACCTTATAGCACAAGCTCCGTAGGAGTGACCTGTTTGTAGACATCAAAACCAAGCCCAACAAACCAGCTCCGTAGGAGCGTCCTGTTAAACGCCATGAACAAACGCCATCGCCGTCACATCGATAAAAAAAGCTCTGCAAATTTTTTAGAAATCTGAACGCGCGAATATCTCCTCTCCCCCAGCTGTCTTGCGGCTCGTTGATGCGCCTTCAACAATTTTTCATCCTTTAGAAAAGGCGCTATCTTTTTTACAAAATCAGCGGGTTGATGAGGATTGACATAAATCCCGCATTGTGTTTCTTCAATTTCTTTTTTTATCCAGCCACCAAAGTTTACGACGATGGCCTTGCCGGCC
>JBGPGZ010000119.1:0-10312 GCA_041484175.1 Cyclobacteriaceae bacterium
AGCGAAACCAACAAACGAAATTTATTTTCCTCATCATCCTGGCGGTGGTTCAGGTAATGTCCTGCCACCAGCATCAACATTCCTCCAATCAACAGGAAACCAAAGTAGAAAGGTAAATCCTGAATGGTATCATAATGGGAGGCAAACACAGCAGCGGAAACCCACGCGGGCTGCGGTTTCACAAGGTGCACCATTACAAATGAGGCCGGACCGGACAGAATGTATCCAATCAGCGCAATCAGGGCACCGAGAGAAATCAGCCCGTTGTAGTTAAATTTCACGTTTAAGAATTCAGACTATGACATTTTATCGACCATTTCTTTAAACAGATCAGGGTACCAGTCGATCTCTCCCCATTTTTTTCCCAACCGAACAATTACAATCCTTTTTCTCGGAGCGACATAGATAAATTGACCTAAGACGCCCATCGCAAAAAAATCATAGTTAACGTCATCTATTTTGTTTCCCCACCATAGATACTTGTAGTAGCCATTGGGTTTTGATACCCAACTGCTCAACGGAGGACTTCTCACATACGCATACTTTTGTGTATCTGGTTTTTCACTGGGCGGGCTGACAGATTCTTTGACCCAGCTATTTGGTAGCAACTGCTTGTTGTTGATCAACCCGTTATTTAGATACATATAACCAAATCTTGCGAAATCAATCGCAAGTGCATTGACACCGCTTTCCATTTTTGCAAATTCAAACACATTGCTGTCAACACTCCATGACGCGTCCCCTTCCGCTCCTATGTTTTTCCAAATTTTTTCCCGGAGATAATGTGCTACCGATTGCCGCGTTGCCCTTTCCAGGATGAGTCCAAGCAGTAAAACATTGAAATTGTTATAATGATAAAACATTCCGGGTGGTTCAATTAATTTGGAATTATGCAATGCAAGTGTCCGCAAATTTGGATGATAATAAATTTTCGGATCATCCTTCCATGGCAAAATTCCTTCTTTATAAGACAGCCCTGAACACATGTTCAACAGATGACGTATCGTAATTGCCTTGAAAACATCTTCGTTCAATTCAGGGAGATAGTTTATGATCGGCTCTTCGACAGATTTTATTTGACCTTCATTGATCGCAACGCCGATCAAACATGAAGTGATGGATTTTGCCATTGAAAATGAGGTATTGATTGAATTTCGATGATACCCGTTAAAATATCCCTCAAACAAAATGGCCTCACCCTGTATAACAATGAATGCGGTCGTGCCGGTTTGCACAAGCAGCTCTTCCAATGGCCGCTGATTTGTCTTGGCTTTGTGTCGATAGCGGACATTCAGCATCGTCCAGTCTTTCTTCTTATCGCTGAATGATAAAATGGATTCTCCCCGCCGAATAGTAACCGATGGGAAACGCTTGTAGTCATCTATATTGATAGCGTTCCAAAGAATATACCTTTTGATGTAAGAAAAATAATCGTGCATGGTTTGTTTTGAAGCGAGTCGTTTCCCGGATGTCGATACTGGACCATTAAAATTGATGAGTCCCGACGAACCGCTTTAGGACTGTTGTCAATATAGATAATGATTTTTGTCAATAATCCGGTTGAGTCTTTGCGAACGGAGTGATCCTCTAATTATTATTCTTATACGACTTATCCAAAAACAGATAGCGTTCATCCTGTGAGGCATCAACTGCTTTTGATTGAACGTCAAGGACCATCACCGGGGGTGTTGTATCCGATGGGTCCGCAGCCGGCCATTCAGGGAGGTTTGCCCCGTTGGGATTTCCATGGATGATGAAATTTGCAAAGTAGTTAAGCATGGTCATTGACACGGTGTAATCATCCCTGGTCCACGCATAATCCTTGATCAAATCAAGATTGCCCATGCAGTATTCAATTTCACATGCATGAGGAGCACCCACAGGCTGAGGCATTTTTGGAGCATCCTGCCCCTTTTCTACCGTGCCACCGGCCAATCCCGGTGCTCTTGACTGATCAACGAGGGGTGGTCGCATCTTACTAAACAAGTATCGATACACCGGCTGCGAACTATTTTTGCGATGAAGGTCAAACCATTTCCAGGTACTGTAGGCAATAAACCGGTCGGAGGCCAGTGCCGTGGCGGATAGCTCAAGTTCATTTGCCGATCCATGGGGATATAGCTTTAACACTTCCTCGGCATCGTTGGGATAGGTCTCTTTCACTTTCTTAACGTAGTTCTCGTCGGTATAAGGTCCTTGGGTAAAGGACATGCCCGGAATTTCTGCTGAATTCCAGCCCAGCAACAGGGGTACCTGGGCTTGCTCCTTTGCCTTGAAAATTTCCGGAATAGTTTTGGGGTAAAAATAACCATCCACTACCGTTGGAAACCCAAAGCGTTTGGATTCCGTGTAGATCTCATAGATCTCCCGCGTGCTGAGTGCCCGTAATTGGGCCAGTGTTGGGAACCCTGCATTTTTGGCAAATTCAAGACCTGTTTTTTCAGCTTCGGCCAATGGTACCGGAAATAGCGTTGGCCTAATGCCGGCACCGCTCTCACCCATAGCGCCCGCAATCAAATTTCTCGAAAGCGGAGAAGCCATTTGGGCGCTTACTGAAATCGAGCCGGCCGATTCTCCTGCAATGGTGACTTTTTTGGGATCGCCTCCAAAAACAGTAATATTCTTTTGCACCCATTTCAGCCCGGCGTTTTGATCAAGCAGTCCATAGTTGCCGGAAGCCTTGTATGGCGATTCTTTGCTAAGTTCAGGGTGTGCAAAAAAACCAAAGATGTTTAAACGATAATTGACCGTGACCACAACGATCCCTTTCCGGGCCATGCTTGCTCCATCATAGCGTGGCTCGGAGCCATCACCGGCAACAAAGCCGCCGCCATAAAAATAGACCAGTACAGGAAGACCTGTCTCATTGCGTTTAGCCGGAGTCCAGACATTTAAATAAAGACAGTCTTCGCTGAGTCCATTTGATCGCGAATTCATATCCCCAAAAACGATTGCCTGAACAGGCCGGGGTCCAAAGGCCTGCGTTGCCAGCACACCCCTCCAGTTGTCAACCGGCTGGGGTGCTTTCCAACGCAAATCTCCGACGGGAGGCCTGGCAAATGGGATTCCAAAATACATTTGAAGACCTGTTTTTGTATCATAGAGGCCCTCGATCACACCATTTTCAATTTTTGCCTGAATCGAAAAACTACTGTTCTTCTGCGCGATCACGGACAAACTCAGCAGGCAAAGTACGGTGACCGTTCCAACGGAATTGATCCTGTCTTTATATGATTTCATGATAGTCTCAATTTGTAACAATGATAATTAGCTTTTTGTAGAATTCCCATTTTGGCACTATTTAAATGGCATTTAATCATCAGCAGGAAAAATAATTTGTTAAATTAGCCTGCACGTATGCTCGCGAACACTGATTTTGAGGCACCCAAATCAAATGGCTTTTCTTTGGTCAAAGAGGGCTCCTTTAATGATGAGGTGCTATGGAACAGTTTTAAGAATGGCAACGAGTTGGCATTATCCCTACTGTATAAAAAGTATGTTCAGCTGCTGTATGATTATGGCATGCACACCTGCAGAGATCATAACATGGTCCTTGATTGCCTGCAAGAACTTTTCCTGCGCCTGTGGATCAAACGCGAAACAATATCGACCGTAAATGCTGTTAAGCCCTATCTGTACAAATCTTTCAGAAGATTATTGATTTCTCAGATAATTGAACGGCGTAGACTGTCGGCGAATAGGGCGGCCCAGGCAACTGCCTTCGAATTCACGCTCTCCATTGAGTCAACGCTGATCGAAGATGAATTAAAAGAAGAACGGACCGAGAAACTAAAAGCTTGTATTCAATCCCTTACCAAAGGACAACGTGAAGTTATCTATTTGAAGTTCTTTAACGAGTTGACCTATCGCGAAATTGCCGAGATCACCGAAACGCAGGTTGATTCGGTATACAATTTGGTTTCAAAGGCTATCGAATTGCTTCGCAAAAAGTTACAGACTGCAAGACCGCTGATACCTCTTCCCTGAGATTACTTTTTTTTTAAGCCCAAAAGACCATACCAATCGATCTTAAGGTGGTACCCAGACCGTCGGTCTCTTGAAGCGATCGGGGGATTTGTAATTTCGGCGGGTTTTTAAAGAAAAAATAGATTTTTTCCGGCGAAAAATGATGAGGTCTAGCCATCCCTCCTCTCTTAGGTCTTAGCAACAGCATAAAAAGATTGCGCGGGACGAACCATCTAAAACCTGATCTAAACCCAGACAACGATGATGAGACCATTTTGGAGATTCTGGTTGCGCAAGCACCCTGAGAAAATGAATGAAGAAGACGAGCACGACCTCCTGCTCAATGTTGGCCTCAACCGCTATACCCTTCCTCCGGAGGATATTTCAGGGCTTTGGAAACGTATCCAGCAAGACAATGATCTTCTCCATAGCAAATTCAATAAACCAAAGATTGAGCGATGGTATTGGGTAGCCGCAGCTGTGATGCTGATGGGCGTAACCGTTGCACTTTTGCTGTTGATTGGCCACGGGCAAATCGAATACCATACCGCCTTCGGGGAGACAAAAACCGTCGCTTTACCGGATGGTTCAACGGTGATCTTAAATGCGAATTCACATATCTCGTTTAGCAAAAACTGGGACCAACGCCCGGCGCGCGAAATCTGGCTGGATGGTGAGGCCTACTTTTCCGTGATCCACAAACAAAATCATCAGCCCTTCAAAGTAAGTACTTCGGGCGGCATCGCCGTAGAAGTTTTAGGAACGACATTCAATGTTTATCACCGCGCGGTGGAAACGAAAGTTGTCCTGAACTCGGGACAAATACGGCTCAGTTTTCCGGTTGACAAGAAGGAAAGAAAGATCCTGATGAAGCCCGGGGAATTGGTGGAGTATAAGAAAGACAAATTTAGCAAGCGCCTTGTCGATCCCCGCAACTATGCCGCATGGACCGAAAATAAAATTATTCTGGACCAAACATCACTGCGGGAAATGATACAGATGGCGAAAGATAATTACGGGATTGAAATCGATGTGCAATCAGAAAAAATGCTGGGGCAGACTGTTTCCGGTTCTATGCCTATTGGGGATGCAAAAAGCTTTGTCAACCAGGTGGCCGGAGTTTTCCACTTAAAGGTTGTGTATGAGAATGATAAATATTTGTTAAAAGAACAGGTCTTCTAAATTCTGATATTAACCAAAAACGATAACTACCTATGCGAAAATTCTGTATGTTAATCGGCGTATGCAGCTTGATATCCAATCAGGCCTTACCCCAGCATGGTGAAGTCTATGCCTCCACCCATAACCGGCAGGCACCAGATTCAAGTCGCGTGGAATCCTATTCCCTCAAAAAGGGTCTTCGTCAACTGGAAAAACAATTTGATGTCTCAATTGCGTACAAAGACGAATGGGTGGAGAACAAAATGGTTCAGAAATCGACCCTCCTTTTTTCAAACATAGAAGAAGCGCTCGATGGATTGCTGAGTGATACTGATCTTTATTACGAAAGGGCAGGATCGGGCTTCTATGTAATTTCATTGAAACGCCTTCAAAAACAAGGAGGAGGTCAGAGTACGTCGCTGTTGAAATTGCCTGAGCTTTCGCGCGATTTTTCTTCTCCGGCGCGCACCATTTTGTTTGACGGCAATCCGCTGTCTGCCTCCAGCGTAAATTCGCTTAATGTGTTTGCCATTTTGGTGAGCGGAAGGGTAATTGATGAAGCTGGCGTTGCAGTTCCCGGAGTTAATGTGTTGGTTAAGGGGACAGCCCTGGGCACATCCACAGATGCCGATGGCAAGTATTCATTATCCGTACAAGATGAATCCGCCGTGCTGGTCTTTTCTTTTATAGGGTATGCGACTCAAGAAGTCGCTGTTGGCTCAAGAACCGTCATCGATGTGATCTTGAAACCGGATGTGCGATCGCTGGAAGAAGTAGTGGTTACGGCATTGGGTATTGAGAAATCAAGCAGGGGCCTGGGATATGCCACCACAAAAATAAGTTCAGATCAACTTTCTATAAACCGCACAACGAATTTAATGAACGCCCTGACGGGTAAAATTGCAGGTGTGAGCATCTCATCACTGGGGACCGGACCGGCCGGTACATCTAAAATCCGCATTCGTGGACAGACTTCCATCAACGGTCAGAATAATCCCCTGTTCGTAATCAACGGTGTTCCTATGGACAATACCAACTTTGGTTCGAATCCGGGTAACGTTGGCGCAGACAACTCCCTTGGAATAAGAGGAGGCGGTAATACCTCTGATGGCGGAGACGGACTGTTAAGCATTAATCCGGACGATGTGGAAAGTATGACGGTTCTGAAAGGTGCCGCCGCCTCTGCATTGTATGGATCGCGCGCTAACAATGGTGTGATCATGATCACCACCAAATCGAAGGGAACTGACAAGGGGCTAGGTGTTACCTATAACATGAATTACACGGATGAAAAGCCATTAGACTACACGGACTATCAATACGAATATGGTCAAGGCGAAAATGGCGTTCGCCCTACTGCCGCTAACCCAACTTCCGGCCAATGGTCATTTGGCGAATTGATTCAACCGGGGATGACGCAGATCTTATATAATAACCTGACCGTTCCCTATGAAGCCCAAAAGGGAATTATCAACAAATTTTACAGACACGGTCAGAACCTTACCAACACCGTCAGCCTTTCAACCAACAGTGACAAAGGGGGCATCAATCTTTCATTCGCCAATATGAACAGCAATGGCATTGTCCCCAACAACACCTATAACAGAAAGACGCTCAACATGGGTTTTGGTTACGACTTGTCCGACCGCCTAAGCTTTAAAGGAAATGTCAACTACTCCAACGAATACAATAAAAATCCACCCAACGTAGGAAATCAGGATAACACCATACCTACGGTTTTGATGGCCATGGCGAACACCATGCCCCTCAGCGTTCTGGAGGCCAATAAGTACAATGCACAAGGCAACGAGTATATCTATTCGAGGTTTATGAATCGCACGAATCCTTACTTCACGTTGTCAGACCAGTTTCAGAATATACGGCGGGACAGGATTTTTGGAAATTTTTCCGTCAAGTACGATATCTTGAAATGGCTCTTTGTACAAGCACGCGCTGGAGAAGATTATTGGTCACGCGACCAGGACTACAACAACTTCCCTACCGGGCAGGCCTCCCTTGCGCCGGCTCCAGCAGGTTTTGTCAATGGTGTTTATACGCAGGACCAACGCCGTTTCAGGGAAACCAATGTAGACTTGCTGATATCCGGGACAAAATCCTTTGGTGATTTCGGGCTCAGTTTTAACGTTGGTGGAAATCAAATGCGGAGGCGATCTGATTTAAACAGCGTGCAAGTAACAGATTTTGTCGTGAGGGGTCTTTATACGGTCCAGAACGGAAGGGCTAAAGATCCTACTTATTCGCTTACTGAGCAGGGTGTAAACTCGATTTATGGTTCAGCCGAATTGAATTATAAGAAGTTTATCTATTTAAGTGCAACGGCGCGCAATGACTGGTTCTCCACATTGTCTCATGCCAACCGAAGCATTTTATACCCCTCAATATCGGCGGGGTATGTCTTTTCAGAATCATTTAACACAAAACCAAGTTGGTTGTCGTTTGGAAAATTCAGAGCAGCCTATGCGGAGGTAGGTAGTGATGGCTCCGTGGCGCCCTATTCAAATTTGTTGTTTTACGGTGTCAATGGCAATTTATTCGGCGGACAACCGGTGGGCAATTTCGGAGCGGTGGTACCAAATGCCAATTTAAGGCCAATGCGCACGGCAGAAACGGAATTGGGTCTTGAAACGAAATTGTTTGATAACCGGGTGGGTATTGATCTGGCAGTTTATCGGAAAATTACAACCGATCAAATCGTCCAAGCCCAGATCTCTGATGGTTCAGGCTTTACGACCACCTTCATCAACAGCGGCAAAAGCCAAAACCAGGGCATAGAGATGATGTTGAATTTTGTTCCTGTCAAGACGAGCGACCTCCAATGGGATTTCACTTTCACCGGGGCTTACAACATAACCAAGGTACTCAGTTTGTTGACAAGTAAAACCGGAGAGAATATCACGGTTGGAAATCACGTGTTCAACGGCTCGGTACAGCAAATTGTCGGAAAGGAAATGGGGCAAATTGTAGGGTACGGTTACAGAAGAGACGACGGATCGATTAACCCTGCCAACAAAGGGCAAATTGTATATGGATCCAATGGCCTTCCTTTACCAACCCTTTCACAGATACCCTTCGGGAGCGCCTTGCCAAAGTGGGTAGGCGGTTTTACCAACGCCTTCAATTATAAAGGAATCACTTTCTCATTCCTGATTGACTTTAAGCTCGGTGGCAAGGTTTTGTCAGGTACGAACTTCAATGCTTATCGCCATGGGCTGCAAAAAGTTACCCTGCAAGGCAGAGAAGGGGGAATCGTTGGTGAGGGTGTCGATATCAACGGCAACTTGAATACGGTGGTTGCTCCAGTTCAGACATATTGGTCGGTGGTCAGGAGCGCAGGCCTTGTGGAGCCGGTCATTTACAACGCCGGATATTGGAAACTGCGTCAAATCACAGTGGGATATGACCTCACAAGGTTCTTCCCTGCCAATGGTCCGATCAGGGGGATTAGGCTGAGCCTGGTGGCAAACAATGTGCTGATGTTGAAAAAGTGGGTGCCCAACATTGACCCTGAAAGTTTTGGGTATAGTTCTGACAATCTGGTCGGAATGGAATCACCCGGACTTCCCACCACGAGGAGTATTGGTTTCAATTTGAATGTTAAATTTTAACGCGACCGAATCATGAAAAAGATAGTAAACCTTTGTCTGCTGGCTCTGTCGTTTATGTTCGTCATGTCCTGTGACAAGGGCTTCGACAGCCTGAATAAAAGCAAAACAGGCGCGACCTCCGTTGACCCTGCCTTTGCTTTAAACAATGCAATCATCAGCTCCTCGGCCCCGGCCGGTACCCTCCAATATGATCTGGGAATTATTCAGCAAATTATTTCGTCCAATTCGGGCGTAATAACGGGTGCGAATTTTAACCAGGTAAATATTGGCAACACGCCGGTAATCTGGATAAACTATTACCAGAATGTGATCAAGTACACCAATGACGTCATCACCAGGACCAAAGATGATCCCGCCAGGAGCAACTTGTTGAACATGGCTCGTATTGTCCAGGCGAATGCATTTATGATTATCACCGATACCTATGGAGATATTCCATATACCGAGGGGGGCGCAGGGTATACCGGCCAGATATTCTTTCCGAAGTACGATGCGCAACAATCCATTTACCCGAAAATCATCCAGGAGTTTACGGATGCAGCGGCTGCTCTTGATCCCGCGGGCAAAATAGAAACAGCGGATGTTCTGTATGGTGGGGACATCGCAAAATGGAAGAAATATGGATATTCGCTGTTGCTGCGGGCCGGCATGAAGCTGGGTAAAGCCGATGCGACCATGGCAAAGTCGGCTGTTGCAGCCGCGTTTGCCGGTGGCGTGATCTTGTCCAACGCCGACAACGCTTATATAAGACATGATGCCAACTATGTCAATGGCGTCGGTAATACGCTGAACAGCACAGAAGCTGCCAACTATTATTTGGCAGAGCCGTTTGTGACAGCACTCAAAACCAACAATGATCCTCGTTTGCCTGCCATCGCTATTCGCTATGTAGGCGCCACGTCAGGTCCCACTCAAACTGCGGCGATTGGTTCCAGTGTTGCTGCAGACCAATTTGGAATGCCAATGGGGAGCGATGATGCCACTGCGCAAACGGCGGCTGTAACAGCAGGTTTGGGTAGCCGATACGCATTCTCCCAGGTAGATCGCACCCGGATGGCAAGCAAGCTTGCTCCCATGTTCCTCCTGACCGCGGCTCAAACAAACCTGCTGCTCGCAGAGGCCACACAAACAGGAATGATAACAGGTGGTCTCTCCGCAGCGGCCTATTTCGATGCAGGCATAAAGGCTCACATGAATCAATTGGCGACCTATAATGCCAATTCCGCAGTGGCCGCAGCAGACAGGGATACGTATGCTGCGGCGAGGGCGCTCGTCTTTCCTGGAAATGAATTGCAGGAAATCAATTACGAATACTGGATTGCATCCTTCTTGAACGGGCCCGAAGCCTGGGCCAATTTCAGACGCAGCGGTTTCCCCGCACTGGCGCCTAATCCGTACCCGGGAAGAACAGTTGTATTCATCACGCGGCTTACTTACCCCAGTTCTGAGATATTGGTAAACAGTAAGAACGTTCAGGATGCCATTGTCTCCATTGGGGGTGATAATCTGGATACCCACGTGTGGTGGAATAAGTAAGACAGGCTTTCACTTTCAAAGGG
>JBGPGZ010000120.1:0-10236 GCA_041484175.1 Cyclobacteriaceae bacterium
AGCCGGGCCTGCCTGACCAACCAAAGATAGAACGTCAAGTTGTGGATGGAAGCAATTTGCGCGCCTAAAATCTCTTTATTCATGATCAAATGCCGCAGATAGGCCTTGGAGTGGAAGGTACTTGCATACCCGCCCAATTCGGTGTCGATCGGAGAGAGGTCGTCCTTCCACTTTTCATTTCGGATATTGATAACCCCTTGCGTGGTAAACAGCATACCGTTGCGCGCATTGCGAGTAGGCATCACACAATCGAACATATCAATGCCCAGGGAAATACACTCAAGGATATTTTCAGGAGTTCCCACGCCCATCAGGTAGCGGGGCCGGTCGGTGGGGAGGATGCCACAAACGAGCGAAGTCATCTCATACATAACTTCGGTGGGTTCACCCACCGAAAGGCCGCCAATGGCACAGCCTGCCAGTTGCCGATTGGCGATAAATTCGGCTGATTCAAGCCGGAGATCTTTATAAACGCTACCCTGCACAATGGGGAAGAGCGCCTGATCATAGTTGTATTTTGGAGAAGTAGCATTGACCTGGTCAACACATCGCTTCAGCCATGTGTGGGTGAGGTGCATCGATTCTTTTGCATAAGTGTACTCACAAGGAAAGGGCGTGCATTCATCAAATGCCATGATAATGTCGGCACCAATTGACCGCTGGATGTCCATCACCCGCTCGGGGCTGAAGAAATGGGTTGAGCCGTCGACATGGGACTTGAAGGTTACCCCTTCTTCCTTGATCTTGCGATTCTCCGCCAGCGAATAAACCTGATACCCGCCGCTGTCGGTCAGGATGGATCGCGACCAGCCGTTAAACCGGTGAAGACCGCCTGACTTCTCCAGCAGATCAATGCCTGGCCGCAAATAAAGATGGTAGGTATTACCCAGGATAATTTTTGCGTCGATATCATTTTCAAGCTCGCGCTGGTGAACCGCTTTTACCGATCCTGCCGTACCTACGGGCATGAAAACAGGCGTGGGAATTTCCCCGTGATCGGTGGTGATCACGCCTGCTCTGGCGCGGGTATGCGGATCGCTTGCAATAAGCCTGAATTTCATCGGCCGCAAAGATAATAAAGCCGTGGCTGTCATAGCAGATCCATGGTGTCGACCATTTTGTAAAATGGCGGCCACCCCATCCTTTGGTATTTAAAGGTTTCGTTCAAGATCATGGTAAACTTTTCACTTGTGATCCTATCTTTGTACTTCTTATTTGTAAATCCAAGACTCTTGCCGTTGTTGATTATTGCTTGTATTGTCATCCTGGCCGTTCAGTTCGTATACCTAAGTCTGTTTCTTAATGTCTTTCTTGGAAAAAGAAAAGAAGTTGAGCAGGCGCCGCGCCCGGTTTCCGTGATTGTTTGCGCCCATGATGAAGAGGAAAACTTGAAGGAATTGGTGCCGCAATTGTTGCAACAAGACCATTCCGGGTTCGAAGTGATTATTGTCGAAGACCGTGGCAACGACAGTACCTACGATTTCTTGCTGAATGCAACCACAAAAGACCCTCGTTTGAAAATGGTCAGGGTCGTACACAAGCCCGAACATATCACGGGCAAGAAGTTTGGTTTGACCCTGGGCATCAAAGCGGCAAAGTATGATTGGGTACTGTTGACGGACGCCGATTGCCGCCCAAACAGCAAAAACTGGCTGAAGCAGATGAGCAGTCATTTTAACGATGGCATCCACCTGGTACTCGGATTTTCATCCTATCAGAAAGTGCCTGGCCTCTTAAATTCTTTTATTCGTTTTGAGGCATTTCTTACGGGCATTCAATACATCGGTATGGCAAGGTTGTCCAGGCCGTATATGGGTGTTGGACGCAACCTGGCTTATCGCAAGTCCCTCTTTCTTGAAAACAAAGGCTTCCATCCCCATCTCGGCCTTACGGGCGGGGATGATGATCTGTTTATCAACCGGCATGCGACTAAAGGAAATACGTCCGTAGCCATTGGCCGAGAGGCACTTGTTTACTCAAAGCCAAAAACAACGTGGAAAGAGTTTTATTATCAAAAGATCCGCCATCTTTCGGTCGGCAAGCAATACAATTTTCAAACGAAGCTTTTGCTGGCTCCATTTTCGCTTTCGTGGATCGGAGTGTGGATCTTCGTCGTGCCCGTGTCCTTAACGCCTGCCGGATATTGGCTCGGCTCTTTGCTGATTGCTCGTTGGTTACTGTTGATATTTCTTTTCCATAAAGCGCCGTGCAGAATGGGGGACCGCTTCGAGACTTGGAAAACGCCCTATTTAGATTTTATTTATGCCTTTTATTATCTTGTTGCGGGCTTGGTTGCGTTAGTATCCAAAAAAGTGCGATGGAAGATTTAGAAGGCAGATTTTCGTCAAAAGCGCTGGAAGATTTCAGACTGATCGACATGGCCGTGGGTGGCGATGAAAAAGCATATGCCAATTTGTTGCAGCGCTACAAACGCCCGGTGTATCATGTGATCCTGAAAATGGTACGCAACGTGGACGATGCTGAAGACCTCACTATTGAGTCGTTTGCGAAAGCTTTTCGCAGCCTCCATCGTTTCAAAAAAGATTTCACTTTCAGTACCTGGCTTTTTCGCATTGCCACCAATAACACCATCGACTTCATTCGCAAGAAGAAACTCAATACCCTCAGTATAGAAAACACCTACACCGACGACAACGGGGATTCCGTTTCGATTGATGTGGAGGATGTCAATCTCAACCCGCAGGAAGAAACGATCAAAGCACAAAAAGAAGAATTGATCCAGCACTTTGTGGACAAGCTGCCGCCGAAATACCAAAAGCTCGTCCGCCTGCGCTACTTTCACGAACTGTCGTACGAAGAAATCGCCAAGGAACTCGACGCACCGCTTGGAACTGTAAAGGCTCAGCTACACCGGGCGCGTGAATTGATGTATGAATTGGTAAAGAACAAAAAGGAGCATATTTAGTCATTGGTCATTAGTCATTAGAGGATGGGGGGTTGAACAGATTGTGCACTGAGATCCTATTGTTGGAGATGTGAACCGGGCACCAAATTGCCCAATCACCGAACTATCGAATCACCGAATACCTGAGTCAGTGGACCACATTGAACAGGCGGCTCCATCTGATTTTATGAAGCAGATCGCCTTCATGATTTATTGAACACCAGATAAAGAGCGCCTTGCCTACAATGTGGTCAGCGGGGACAAATCCCCAATACCGCGAATCCCATGAATCATGCCGGTTGTCGCCCATCATGAAATAGTAATCCTGCCTAAACGTGTACTCTCCAACTTCCCGTCCGTCCACCGTGAGTCTATCACCTTTTATTGCAATACTTTTGTTATGCTCATACAGTTGAATGGTTTCACCGTAAAAAGCCAGGGTTGAATCATTGACCGCTATTTTCATCCCCTTTTTTGGTATTACAATAGGCCCATAGTTATCGCCATTCCATGTTGTGCCTTTTACGGATGGAAATATTCTTTCATCCGGACCAACGTGCGTGGAGTAGTCATCCTCCAGTGCGATTATATAAGGCTTCGACTTTACCCTGTCAACCTGCTCGCGCGTGAGCAGCATCTTATAAATTGCTTTGTCTTCCGCTGACCGCCCCAGGAAAGTATAGTCATCCGTGTCGAGTCCGAGTTTGATGAGGTTGCGTTTATTGATCTCATCCTTGGCGGATACCAAATAACTAAACTTCATGTTCACGGGATTCCCCAGCGGAAGCCCATTCGCAAATACTTGCCGGTTCCGCACTTCAACGCGGTCGCCGGGGACTCCGACGCAGCGCTTAACATAATTTGTCTTTAGATCAATGGGGTAATCAATTCCATCATTTAAATATTTTGGGGGCACGTTAAATACCACAACATCTTCCCTTTTGACCTCACTGATTCCAGGCAGACGATACGACGGTAATTGAATCCAGGGCAGATAAGATGGTATTTCCGTTCCCCAGAATTTCTGATGAGTCAGCGGGAATTGCAGCGGTGTTCTTGGTGTAAGCGGACCATAGTGGATCTTACTCACGAAAAGATAATCGCCGACCAAAAGAGAGTTTTCCATGGATGGGGTCGGGATTACAAAAGCCTGCACGGTGGACCAACGGATAAAGGTCGCCACCACCACCGCAAACACGATCGCATGAAGCCACTCCTGAACAAAGGTTTTGGGCTTTCTTTCCTTGCTTTTCTTCCAGAATTTCCAACGCATGGGTGGGGGATTTGCTTTAACGTTCTTGATTAAACGTATGTTTGTCCTGGAGAGTTTGATTTAAATCAACATAGAAGATTTGGATATGATCACGAAGATGTATTTGCCTACTTCCTTTCTGTTGCGAAAGACTTTTCCAGCACCGATTCAATCCCCTTCAGCATTTCCTTAAATTGCTTGTGTTGATTGTTGCATAGCAGGATGACCGTTTTGTCGGCATCAGTATAACGCAAAATATGCGTGAAGTAGCCTGGGTTGTCACCGCTGTGTCTGATTTTCCTGCCCAAGGCATCGCGATCCGTCATCCATCCGAATCCATAACCCCCGAAGTCGTATTTGCCCGCAGCGCCGGAGGGAGTAAATCCTTCTTCCAGGGTTTCCCTTTTCAAGAGCTGTTCAGTGTAAAGCGAACGGTCCCATTTCAACAAGTCTGTTGATGTGGAACTGATCCTTCCGGGACCTTTGCGGTTGCCGAGGTAGTAGACATAATTTGATTCCGGAAAAGAATCGGCCCGGATGTACCTGGCTTTTGCAGGAACGTATATATGACCCCAGGCAACTTCTTTGATCGCAAGCTTTTCTGCGGGACTGCGCAAGTCCGTGTCATTCATTTGAAGTGGTTTGAAAATACGCTCGCGGCAGAATTCAACAAAATCACGACCTGAAACTTTTTCTGCGATGGTTCCAAGCAATACGTAGCCCGTGTTGTTGTATTGATACATTGTGCCCGGCTCGAATTTTTTGGCCGGATGGTACCGGATGAGGTATTCCAGGATGTCGGGGTTGGAGGCGACTTTTGTTTTGTCCCAATGATCTTTCATCATGGTTTCGTACTCCGGAAGGCCGCTCGTATGGTTCAACAAATTCCGGACGGTGATACCCGGGTAGGGGAGGTTGCCGATATATTTCTCAACGGGGTCATCATATCCCATTTTGCCTTCTTCCTTTAGCATCATGATAAGGGTGGCCGTGAATTGTTTCGAGACCGAAGCGAGTTCAAAGATGCTTGTCGTATCGTTCGGCTCTTGCGTTTCAAAATTCCGGTAACCGAAGGCTTTGTGATAGACGACTTTTCCTTTGTCGGCGATCAATGCCACGCCGCTAAAATCGGGAACCGCAGCAAAGAGCGAGTCGAGTTGTTGTGACAGCGGATGAGGGGCTTCTTTTTTGGATTGGCAGGAGGTGAAAAAAATTAGCCCTGCCAGCAATAGTTTAATCAGTGCATTCATTCTATTTTTGGTTGTTCCAATTTATCATTTTTTCCAGACGATTCATCGCCTTTTGTCTGAACTGTGACTTATGTGATTATGGTGATTGCCGTGATTGGAGATGCATCACCGTAATCATTTGAATCAGAATCATGGCTCAGACAAGAGAGCCGCAGAGCCGGGGGCGGATGGTGCAGAGAGCCGCAGCGTCCCGGGGCGGAGACGCTGCGGAGAAGGGGCATGAGACGTGGGATTTGAGACCCGACTACGCTGAAAACTGCGTCGTCGGGCAGACCTGAGACCTGAGACTTGAAACCCGACTACGCTTAGACAGCTTCGTCGGGTAAGCCTGAAACTTGATACCTGATACCTGATACGATGGATCAACCAGACATCATCGAACATTATTTTCCGGATCTTTCGGCGATCCAGAAAGATCAGTTTTCAAAGCTCGGCCCTATGTACCGGGACTGGAACGACAAAATCAACGTTATTTCTCGCAAAGACATCGACAACCTTTACGTTAATCATGTGCTGCATTCATTGGGCATCGCCAAAGTTGTTTCCTTCAAACCGAATGCAGCGATCCTTGACGTCGGCACCGGCGGGGGCTTTCCGGGAATTCCGCTGGCTATTTTTTTCCCGTACACCCAATTTCATCTGGTGGATTCCATCGGAAAGAAAATCACGGTCGTCAAACATGTAGCGGAGGCTCTGCAATTAAAAAATGTAAAGGCTGAACAGGTCCGGGCGGAGGAAATCACGGGCAAATACGATTTCATTGTTAGCCGTGCCGTGACGCGGATGAAGGAATTCTACGGGTGGGTCAGGAACAAATCAAAGAAGGATTCGCAGCATGGCCTTGACAACGGAATACTTTATCTCAAAGGAGGCGATTTGGATCAGGAACTGACCGAGTTAAAGAAACCGTATTCGCTTTATTCACTTTCCGATTACTTTCAAGAGGAATTTTTTGAAACAAAAAGTGTGGTCTATATCCCATTATAGTAAAGTGGCGGGGCGGGATAATGATTCCGGATTCTGTTGATTCTATTGATTCTGGATTTTTTGTTATCTAATTATTGTTGTCCCCAGCAAACAGACAGACCGCAACCAGAATCCAGCGACCAGAATCCAGCGACCAGCTTAGATTTCTAAATTTGTCAGCCAATGGTGTCTGATGGATTTAGCCCCGATTTCTTCAAAAACGACCCATTCAGGCGTGTTATTGGGACTCCAAGGCCGATGGAGATTTGATTCCAGCTTGATTTTTATTATCTATGTGCTGAATTGAAAAAGCTTTTCACCATCCTGATGCTCGTCTTGTTCCTGCTTAATGTGCTGGGCTTCTATGGCATTTTTGTGGGGTTGCAATTCAAATATGCCGAAAAGGCTAATCAAAACCTGGACGAGGACCGCTATTCGGGTGCGGATGTATTGACCTTCCAGATTCCACTGACCGTTCCTTATTATTCCGGTACTCAGGATTATGAGCGTGTCAACGGTGAATTTGAACATGAAGGCGAAGTTTACAGGCTTCTAAAGCAAAAGCTCTATCGTGATACGCTGTACATCGTTTGTGTCAAAGACCGGGAAAGCAAAAAGATAAACCAGGCCCTGACGGATTATGTAAAAACATTCACCGACAAGCCGGTGAATGCAAAACAGCAGAATACCAAGCAGCTTCAGGCTTTCAGTAAAGATTATTTTTCAACTCACATTTCTACTGAATCCCAATCTACAGGCTGGAATAATTCGTTGATCCACAGCAATTTTCTGACTCAATATCGGTATCACGGCGCGTCCGACATAAGTTACCCCCCCGAGACCCTTTCCATTGGGTAATATTTCTTCACAGCAGGATTTGCTGTGACTCCATCTTAATTTTTATTTTATCAAGACAGGTTTACGGTTGCCGTGGCCTTTACTTAATTTATATATATGAAAAAAATTCTACCTATCAGTATAGCCTTATTGTTGTGTGGGTCCCTGGGAGCCCAATCAATAACCGACGGCCTGATGATGCCGGCGAAGACATTTTGCGGAGGGTTTATCTATGGTCACGATCAATGGAAAAACTATTGGGAAGGAACCCACAAACGGGAAAACTTGAACCTGGGCAAAATAACCACGCAGAGCATAACCTATATGGGCACCTATGGTCTGAACGACAAAATAAACCTGATAGCCATGGTCCCCTATGTTTGGACAAAATCAAGCGGCCCTACCCTAAGTGGGTTGCAAGGAGTCCAGGATTTGACGCTGGCCGTCAAGTACAATTTCTTCGCTCAGGATTTTGGCAACAGCAAGTTCAAGACTTTTGCGACCGGCACCTTTTCAACGCCGCTTACCAATTACTCGCCGGACTTTTTGCCGATGTCGATCGGTCTCCACTCGAAAAATTTATCCGGCCGATTAACGCTTAATTACACGCTCAACCATACCTGGTACCTCAATGCTTCCGGCGCCTATACCTGGCGGAGCAATGTTACGCTTGACCGACCCTCGTACTATACCGACGGGCAACTCTATTTAACCAATGAAGTGTGGATGCCCAATGTGGTTGACTTTATAGTCAATGCCGGCTACCACAAACACATGTTGCAGGCGGAGGTTTTTTTCACGGCGCAAAACACGCTGGCCGGGGGTGATATCCGCAGACAGGACATGCCTTTTGTTTCATACCGGATGAATGCTTCCAAAGTGGGCGCCCTGATTCTTTACCACCTTGGCTGGCCCAAAAACCTGGCAGTGAGAGCTAGCGCCAGTTATGTAGTTGATGGCAGGAACGTGGGTCAGACTACTTCTCTGACAGCCGGCCTGATGTACACTGTTTTCTTTTCCAAAAATCAACAATCGTTCGAAAAATGAAATCAATCAAACTTTATATCGCCTTACTGATCGTTGCGGTTGTATCCGTTGTCATCAGTTGTAACAAAGACGTCAATTCTTTGGAGGAACTTGTTCCTTTGCAACCGGCCAACGTGGATGCCAATGCCGGGACGTGGAAACTCGTGGTGATGACAAGCCCCACTCAAATTCAGGTTCCTGCCCCAGCCGCGGTTTCTTCTGCAGCCTATCTGGCCGAACTCGAATCCATCAAAGATCTTCAGAGCAAGTTGAATAAAGATCAGCGCAAATCCATAGAATACTGGAGCGGGGGCGGCATTTTGCGATGGAACCAGATTGTCCGCGAGTTAGTAGCCCGCTACAGTCTACCTCCGGTTCCCCGGGATGATGGCACTTACGTTTTTCCAGATGCCGAAAACCCATTTACAGACCCGGCGTTTCCCTTTGCCAATCCTCCCTATTCCGCGCGTGCCTATAGCTATGTTGCGGTTGCGCAATATGACGCGATGAAGGCAACATGGTATTACAAATATCAATACAACCGGCCGTCACCCTATACCGTCGACAATGCTATACAGGCGTTAGTGCCAAAGACCGATTTGCCTGCGTATCCCTCAGAAGATGCAGTCATGTCTGGAGTGACGGCGGAAGTATTGAAAGCTCTATTCCCGGCGGCCGTAGAAGAAATCACCAAAAAGGCGGCCGACCAGCGGAATGCTGCATTGTGGTCGGGCAAAGCAGCCGCGAGTGATATCTCAGCGGGCCTAGCTTTTGGAAAATCAATTGCTGTGCTATTTACGGCACGGGCTGCTAACGATGGAACGAAGAATGCGATTGGGACAAAAGCACAATGGCAAGTGCTGGGTGATACCGCCATGGCACATTGGGCAAAAGCAGGGATCTCTTCTGATCAGCTAATTCCGTGGGTGAGTCTGGAATCCCCGCCTCGCCCGCCCATGCTTCCTTTTTTTGGAACGAAGACGGCACCGGGTCTTGGCGTAAGAGGATGGAACATGACTACGGCTGATTTTATTAATGCCCGTCCATTGCCTCCGCCGCCGGCCGCTTCATCTGAGATGCGGACCCAACTGGATGAAGTAAAGTATTACTCTAAAAACCTGACACATGACCGTCTTGCGATTGTGCTGAAATGGGCCGATGGTGCAGGGACCTATACGCCTCCGGGACACTGGAATGATATTGCTGAAGAATATATCCGCGATGCTCACTTTAGCGAAGTGCGTGCAGCGCGGGCTTTTGCCCTTCTTAACATGGCCATGCACGATGCAGCGGTAGGATGCTGGGAAACCAAGTATTATTACTTCAATCCAAGACCAACGCAGTTGGACCCTGAAATAAGAACGGGAACCGGTCTCCCTAACTTCCCATCGTATACCTCCGGTCACTCTACTTTCTCATCTGCCGCTGCTACGGTATTGTCTTATCTCTTTCCTGAGCAGGCCAGTTATTTTAAGGATCAAGCCGCGGAGGCATCGATATCCCGTTTGTATGGTGCCATTCACTACAGAGCAGACATCGAAATGGGAGCAGAACATGGCGCTAAGATCGGCGGGTTTACGGTTACCTACGCTACGACGCAAGATGGAGGAAATTAGATTTTGGGTGTACTAATTGTTGTTGTATTAGACCTGGGGGCCTAATAACCTCCAGGTCTTTATTAACCAAACAAGACGATCAATGAGCGTTCCGATTTAAGGAACAGAAGAAATAAAAAGGGGTTAATCGTAGTTGGACCCGGAGGCGTCATGCACCTCCGGGTTCTCTTTTACCAGGGATCAGGATTGTCGGGATTATCAGGATTGACAGGATCGTTAGCTCCTGATTTAGAAGGCCACCATTTTATCCGTTCTGCTTTTGCATTTTCTTTAACCTTCCCCATGCATGCATCGTTGAATGTTTTGGTTGAAAAAACTGCTGAGCAATTATGCTTGGTAGCACGGCACTAAGGATAACGACAATGACCAATATTGTGTACTGGG
>JBGPGZ010000121.1:0-10129 GCA_041484175.1 Cyclobacteriaceae bacterium
GAATCTCATTCCCTTTGTAAAAAAATGGGCTTCTCAAAAAGAAGTTATACTATGCACTTTCGGCAACCCGGACGATCTGAAAGACTGGGCATGGGTCCCCACCATTGTCGCCGCCTACAATGATCAAGACCTCTTGCCCAGGGTGGCCGCCCAGATTATCTTCGGTGCGATGGGATCTCACGGTGTTATGCCGGTTGATGTTTCCAATTTCGCTCAAGCAGGAGAAGGTATGAGAACCGATACGCTCGACCGCCTTCGCTATGTGCCTCCGGAAGCGGCTGGCATGGATACAAAGGTGCTGGATCAAATCAAAGCGATTGCCCAGGAAGCCATTGACATCAAGGCGACCCCGGGTTGTCGTATTCTTGTCGCAAAGAATGGCAAGGTCGTATATGATCAATCTCTCGGTTGGCTGACATACGAAAATAAAGTTCCGGTGACCGATGAAACAATCTATGATCTCGCATCGCTGACCAAAGTCTCGGCTACTTTGCAAACAGTGATGTTCATGGAAGAAAGAGGATTGATTGACATCAACAAAAAGGCTTCCGTCTATTTGCCGGAACTTAAGAATTCGAATAAAAAAGATCTCGTATTAAAGGATATTCTTACACATCAAGCCGGGCTGATAGCGTTTATACCACTCTGGCCACTGACGATGAAAGACAGCACTTATCTTCCGCAATACTATAACAGGGAAAGAAATGAAAACTATCCTTTGCAGGTTGCCACTGATTTGTTTGCCCCGGCGGCCATCAGAGATTCCGTATGGGGGTGGATCGTACAATCAAAGACGCAGGAAAAACCAGACAGGACTCCCTACGCTTATCGCTACAGCGATCTGGGATTCATGATGCTCAAACAGATGGCGGAAAAAATTCTGAATCAACCGATTGATGAATTCCTAAACCAAAATCTTTACGAGCCGTTGGGGGCCTATAGCCTCGGGTTTAATCCCCTGGAGAGGTTCCCAAAAGAGATCATCGCTCCCACGGAAGAAGACAAGATCTATCGCAAGTCTACCGTGCTCGGTACGGTCCACGATGAGCGCGCGGCGATGATGGGGGGAGTGTCAGGACACGCCGGATTGTTTGGTACTGCCAATGATCTGGCCAAGTTGGGCCAACTGTGGCTGCAAAAGGGAAGCTACGGAGGACAACGCTTCTTCAAGCCGCAGACCATTGAACTCTTTGCACAGAAGCAATATGAAAACAGTCGCCGGGGACTGGGCTGGGACAAACCTTCTCCGAGTGATCCAAATGGACCCACCTCCATCTATGCATCATCAGGAACATTTGGGCATACGGGGTTTACCGGTACCTGCATCTGGGTCGATCCCGAGTTTGAGCTTGTGTATGTTTTCCTATCCAACCGCGTTTATCCCGATCGCAACAATAGACTATTAAATGCCAATATCCGTCCACGCATACAAGACTTGATTTACAAATCGATATTTACCTACTGTGAAAATCATAATTAGCCATTGATGAAACCAAATAGGCCAGAATCCGGTTTAACTTCAAAACCTCAGCCCTGTGGAGCATATTAAAATTGGGATTGTCTGTTATCCTACCTTTGGGGGTAGTGGTGTGGTTGCCACTGAATTGGGCAAGGCCCTGGCCCAGGAGGGCCATAAAGTACATTTCATTACGTATTCACAACCCAGCAGGCTGGATTTCCTGAATGAAAACCTCTTTTACCATGAGGTTGAATTCCATACGTATCCATTATTTGAATATCCGCCTTATGAGTTGGCGTTGGCCAGCAAGATGGTGAGCGTTGTCAGAAATGAAAAGCTTGACTTGCTTCATGTCCATTACGCGATCCCCCACGCCTCGGCAGCCTACATGGCAAAGCAGATTTTGAAGACGCAGGGAATCGAAATTCCGGTAGTGACCACCCTGCACGGTACCGATATTACGTTGGTTGGGAAGGACCCCTCTTATGAGCCTGTCGTTACGTTCAGCATCAATCAGTCGGATGGGGTCACCGCGGTGTCGCATGATCTGAAAAAACAGACCTTCGAGTTCTTCAAAATTATAAATGAAATTGAAGTCATCCCCAACTTCATTGATCTGGAAAAATTTAAGAAGCAAAAAAAGGATCATTTCAAGAAAGCCATCTGCCCGGATGATGAGATTCTGATCGTGCACACGTCCAATTTCCGGAAAGTAAAACGCGTAGGGGACGTAATATCCATCTTTTACAATATCCACAAGGAAATTCCCTCCAAGCTGCTGATGATCGGCGATGGACCGGAGCGGGCAGGAGCTGAACAGATGTGTCGCGATCTCGGCATTTGCGATGACATCCGGTTCCTGGGAAAATTGGAAGCGGTGGAAGAAGTCCTTTCTGTGGCCGACTTATTTCTGATGCCTTCTGAAAAAGAAAGCTTCGGCCTGGCCGCATTGGAGGCGATGGCGTGTGAAGTGCCCGTAATTTCAACGAACGCGGGTGGTTTGCCCGAACTGAACGTTCAGGGTGTGACAGGATTTTTGAGTAACGTCGGCGATATTGCAGATATGACGCGGAACGCGCTCTTCATTTTAGACAAAAAAAACCTGCCAAACTTCAAGAAAAATGCGCTGAAAAGAGCCAAGGAGTTCGACATTTCCAATATCTTGCCTATATACGAGGCTTATTACCAAAAAATTATGGAAAAAACAGCCGCAAAGGTGATTTTGTAGTATTCCTATCTTTGTGGTTACGCAGTGATGACTGTAAATTTGTTCTAAATTTTAATGGTTATGACAACGTTCAAATCCACTGAAATTAAACCGAAGAATGCAGGCACCAAAAAACTTTTTAAGAGCCCCATTTTAGAGAAACTCAGCCGAACGCACATCTCGGTGCCGCTTACCATTTTCTTCTTGTACTCTGCCTTATTGTTGTATTGGAGTGTGACTCACACTTCTTTGTCGGCCGGTTCCACGACCGGGCTATTTTTTGCCGGTCTTTTCTTTTTTACGTGGGTGGAATATATCACGCATCGCCACGTGTTTCATATGGCGACCTACACCAAAGTCAGGGAGAAATTACAATACACCCTTCATGGAGTTCATCATGAATTCCCAAAAGACAAAAGCCGCCTGGCGATGCCACCGTTGCTTAGCGTTACGCTATCCACTGTTTTGTTACTGATCTTCCGGGTGATCCTTGGTGATCTGGTGTTTGCCTTTTTGCCTGGATTTCTGGTCGGGTATTCTTTTTACCTTTCAGTCCACTATATGGTTCATGCTTTCCAACCTCCGAAGAACATCTTCAGATTACTTTGGGTAAACCACAGCATTCACCATTATAAGAATGGGGAGGTGGTCTTTGGGGTTTCCTCACCCCTGTGGGATTACGTGTATCGCACCATGACCACCCGCTAAACCAGGCAACAAAAAAGGCTGCTGAGTGTCAGAAGCCTTCTGTTGTTTCGACTTGTAAAGGCGGTTAAATCCGTGCCTCCACGGTCTTGCTTGTCTGTGGAGCTTTGGAATAGGTAGGGCAGGTATAGCTGGAGCAAGCCGAAACCATGACCATGGCCACCAAGATTAAAAACGCAACTGACTTCTTCATATTCTTACAAATTTAATTTGCGGGCAAAGATAGTCGAAACCGGGTCGACCCTATTGCGCGTAAACGGTAAAATCCTTACACAGGTTCATAAACTCCCCCAAAATTAGATTTCAAGGATAAGAAACAGAATTCGCAAAATATTGGTTATTTGAAGTATGGATCCAGGAAAGGGACCCTTTATCAATGCTCGGCCACCGTTTTTCCAAATACACACCTCCTCCGCAAAGCGAAAAAAGCGATTTCGATCGTTTGTTAAAGGTTTTTATGCAGCTTTTGCTGATTACCTCCGGCAACGTGGGCGAGGCGCTCCGCTGGCTTACCGATGTAGACAAGCAGTATAAGCTCACCAATGAAAAGTACGGAATCGGGGACTTCATTGAAGACTTGAAACGCAATGGTTACATCACCGAGGATGGCCCCAACGGGGAATTTAAGCTCAATGCAAAAAGTGAACAGACCTTGCGCCGGTCCGCCCTGGAGGAAATTTTTGGCAAACTCAAAAAAACAAAAGGCGGGGAGCACAAGACTTTTCATAATGGCCGCGGGGATGAACCAACTACCGATCGGCGCGATTACGAATTCGGGGACGCGATGGAGCAAATTTCCATGACGGACTCACTAAAGAACGCCCAGATCAATCATGGTTTCGAGGACTTTTTTATGACGGAGGAAGACCTGGAGGTGATTGAAAGCGAATTCAAAACGCAGACATCCACGGTGCTGATGATTGATATTTCTCATTCGATGATTTTGTACGGTGAGGACAGGATCACGCCTGCTAAAAAAGTGTCCATGGCTCTGGCTGAACTGATCACCAAAAAATATCCAAAGGACACGTTGGACATCCTTGTTTTTGGCGACGACGCCTGGCGAATCGAAATCAAGGACCTACCTTACCTGCAAGTGGGCCCCTATCACACCAACACGGTGGCAGGGCTTGAGTTGGCGATGGACATTTTGCGCAGAAGAAAGAATGCGAACAAACAGATCTTCATGATCACCGATGGGAAACCGACGTGTATTAAACAGGGAATTCATTACTACAAAAACAGTTTCGGATTGGACAGCAAGATCTTGAATAAGACCTTGAATCTGGCAAGTCAACTTAGAAAGATAAAAATACCGGTTACCACTTTTATGATTGCCACCGATCCTTACCTCAAGGCATTTGTGCGCGACTTTACCAAGGCAAACAATGGTAATGCCTATTACAGCAGCCTCGCGGGGCTTGGGAACCTGGTGTTTGAAGACTTTAAGAGAAACAGAAGAAAAAACTTATAGTGGATGCAGGTGCAGGACGAGCCGGTTGCGGCATAGAAGTCGTCAGACTTGACTAAAGAGATTAAACTATGGATCATAAACTGATCAAAACCGTCGGGCAATTAAAATCCGCGGGTTACAAAGGAAAGACTATCAAAGAGGAGTTGCGCGAAAATCTGATCGAGAAGCTCGGGAAAAAGGAAAATGTCTTTGAGGGAATTTGGGGTTACGAAGAAACCGTAATTCCGGATCTGGAGCGCGCCATTCTTGCCGGCCATGACATCAACCTGCTGGGGCTGCGCGGCCAGGCTAAAACAAGGCTTGCCCGATTGATGGTTAATTTGCTCGATGAATATGTTCCTGTAATTGAAGGTTCCGAGCTCAACGACGATCCGCTCCATCCTATTTCACGGTTCGGTAAAGACAAGTTGAGCGAGCGTGGAGATGATACTCCTGTTGAGTGGCTGCACCGCGATGTGCGTTACACCGAAAAATTGGCAACGCCGGACGTTTCCATTGCCGACCTGATCGGAGATGTTGACCCCATCAAGGCTGCATCGCTCAAGCTTCCCTATTCAGACGAACGGGTTATCCATTTTGGATTGATCCCCCGATCGCACCGTTGCATTTTTGTAATCAATGAACTTCCCGATTTGCAAGCCCGGATCCAGGTAGCTCTTTTCAACATTTTGCAGGAAGGTGATATCCAGATTCGCGGGTTCAAACTGCGTTTACCGCTACAGATTCAATTTGTGTTTACGGCCAATCCGGAAGACTACACAAACCGGGGCAGCATTGTTACGCCGTTGAAAGACCGGATCGACAGTCAGATCATTACGCATTACCCAAAGACGCTGGAGATCGGAAAGAAGATCACGCAGCAGGAGGCCCAGATCAATGATGTGCAGCGCAAAACTGTGACCGCCAATGAAATTGCCAAGGACCTGGTAGAACAAATTGCCTTTGAAGCCAGAAAAAGCGAATACGTCGATCCAAAGAGCGGTGTCTCCGCCCGCCTGACGATATCCGCATACGAGAATCTTGTGGCAGCCGCCGAGCGAAGGAGCATTATCAATCATGAAAAGAATACCGTCGTCAGGGTTTCTGATTTTGTCGGCGTTGTTCCTTCCATTACGGGGAAGGTCGAGCTGGTCTACGAGGGGGAGCAGGAAGGTCCTGGAATTGTCGCGCAAAACCTGGTGGGCAAAGCGATCCGCACGCAATTTATCAACTACTTTCCCGACCCCGACCGATTCCGGAAGCAAAAAGAAAAAAGCCCCTATAAAAAAATTACCGACTGGTTTGGCGAGGGTCATACGGTTGATTTGCTGCATGATCTGAAAAATCCCGAATACGAGTCTACCCTTAGAAAGGTGCCCGGATTGCTTGATCTGATTAATGAATTCCATCGGGACCAGGACACCAGCACTAAACTTTTCCTGATGGAATTTGCCCTGCATGGTCTGGCCGAATTCAGCCTTCTCAGCAAACACAACCTCTCTTCCGGGCTGCAGTTCAAAGACCTCCTGAGCAGTATGTTCACGCTGCCTAAACCCAACGATGAAGAGGATGACATAGATGATGACGAGGCATTCGGCGGTCGCAAAAGGCGATGATACACTTGCAACAAGAGGCTTAAAATTGGTCCCATGAATTTTTCGGAGACGGTAAGCATTGATCGTCAACAGCTTTATGAACTCCGAAGGTTAGTCGGCCAGGGCGAGGGACTTCATCTGGAGTTCAAACAAAAAGTCGCTTATCCTGAAAAAGTTGTACGCGAAATGATCGCATTTGCTAACACCGGTGGCGGAATTCTGTTGATCGGCGTGGATGATGACGGGCGGATTCCCGGGGTAAAATATCCCGAAGAAGAGGTATTGGCGCTTCGTCAGTCATTGCACGATCATTGCAGGCCCACGATCTCCCTGGAGGAATCGATCATTCCAATTTCTGAGAAAAGATTTGTCATTCGATTTGATATCCTCGTCAACCCACGGAGGCCACATTTCTTTGCTTCAACCCAAGGAAACAAGGAATGTTATGTGAGGGTCGATGACCGGAGCGTAAAGGCAAGCCGGGAGGTAGCCGAGATTGTGCGAAGGTCAAGAAAGAAGAAGGACATTCGCTTCACTTTTGGTGAAGCGGAAAAACGATTGATGGAATATCTCGAGCAAAAAGACAGCATTACCTTACAAGAGTTTCGGAAGATGACCGGGCTTAACAGATTCAAGGCCGCCAAAAAGTTAATTCTTTTGGTGCTGGCAAATGTGTTGCGGATTACACCCGCTGAAAAAGGTGATTTGTATTCAAGGGTGTAGATAGTGTAATGCGTCAAGACACCTTGAAGGTGTCGGACGCCTGAAATAAGTCCGCCCCGGTTCGCAGGTGGTGTAATAACACTTGCAAGGATTCAGACGCCTGGAACATCGCAACCTTCGAATGAAAAGATTAATCTGAAACGCTTGCTTTTTTTCTTTGTCTTTTGTTAGCTTTAGCATGTTAAGATGAAATGCGGAGATACGGTTTACACTTTACAAGAACTTTTCTAACCCTTGTGAGTACCGTATCCCCGCAAATTTTTTTAGTCTGGATTGAACTATGAGTAAGACCAAAAAGGAAAAAAAGATTTTCGTCCTCGACACTTCAGTCATCATTTACGAACACAACTCCATTCTTAACTTTGACGAGCACGACATAGGAATTCCCATTACCGTGCTGGAAGGGCTGGATAATTTCAAGAAGGGAAACGACACCAAGAATTTTGAGGCACGGGAATTCATACGCCTCATCGACAAGCTGGCCAAAGACCAGATGTTGCACCATTGGAACCCCATCAATGGAAAGGGCAAGGGGAACTTCAGGGTGGTGATGGATACCGGAGGAAATGGGTCTGTGGATGCCAACAAAGTATTTAATGAGGAAAAATCCGACCACCGGATCCTTAATTCCGCCTTGCTGCTTCAAAAGGAGGAGAAAGGTCGCAAGGTGATCCTCGTCTCCAAGGACATCAACTTGCGACTCAAGGCCAAAGCCCTCGGGCTCCAGGCCGAAGATTATACGACCGGCAAGGTTCAGAATATCAGCTCGCTCTATACGGGAAGAACCGTAGTAGATGATGCTGATCCCGATAGCATCAACCTACTTTACGATAAAGGCTACTGCCCGCCTGAAGAAGTTCTGGGTAAAGAGAGACCGATGAAGAATCACTACTACATTTTGAAAAGCGGGAAGAAGTCGGTGCTGGCATTTTTTAATTCGGCTAACGGCATGGTTGAGCAGGTGGAAAAGCGAAATGCCTATGGTGTTAAGCCCCGGAATGCTGAACAAGCGTTTGCCATTCACGCCGTGCTCAAACCTGAAATAAAACTCGTTTCCATGCAAGGCGTTGCCGGGACCGGCAAAACCTTAATTGCCCTGGCGGCAGCACTCGAGCAAAAACGCGAATATAAGCAGATCTACCTGGCGCGGCCGATTGTACCTTTGAGCAACAAAGATATTGGATACTTGCCCGGGGATATAAAATCCAAGTTGAATCCCTACATGGAACCACTTTGGGACAATCTGAAATTCATTCAAAACCAGTACAGTGAAAACGATAAGGAATATTCAAAAATTACGGAGATGGTCACGAACGAAAAACTGGTGATTACACCCCTGGCTTACATTCGTGGAAGGAGTCTCTCCAACATCTGCTTTATTGTTGATGAGGCCCAGAACCTGACGCCCCATGAAGTGAAAACAATCATTACACGGGCCGGGGAAAACACAAAGATCATCTTTACAGGAGACATTAATCAAATCGATACGCCCTACCTGGATTCTCAATCAAACGGTTTATCCTATTTGATTGACCGGCTGAAGGACCATGCACTCTACGCCCATGTTACGCTCGAAAAAGGAGAACGTTCGGAGCTTGCCAACCTGGCCAACGACTTGCTTTAGCCGCAAATGCACGGTTCTGTTACGGTGCAAGATTTAATGCATTCCGGGCCAAATGCATCCCCCAAAGCCCGTGCGCTTAGCCGTATTTGGGTCTTTCCTATTTTGTGAGCAAGTAAGAATGATCTCCATTTTCCAAACTTCAAGTACTAATACCGGAATTCAGCAGTAGACCTTAGCCGCGCTTTCAGGGACCGATTTTTCAGACTGCCCTCCTTGTGCTTCCTTTGCGCATCAATTCACAAATAACAATCAAAAACTATGTTGCTGAAGTGGGTATTTAAGTATTTCTCGGAAAGTAAGAAAATCGACTATCTGAAGGAACAAGGCATTATGTTGGGCTCGCGCCTCCGCCAAGGGCGCAAAGTTTACCTGTATATGTTAAGGGACTTTTTTGTCGAGGTGATGTATCAAAATGACAACCTTGATTTAACGCCGGAGAGGCTGGTAACATTCTCGAATCTTGACAATCTCAATTCCTATTTGGAAGGAGAATGCCGGGAGGCTTACTAGATCTATTTATTGCTTAAGGCTTTCAGCATCGTTTCGCCGATCAAGGCTGGCGATTCCACGACATGAATGCCGCATTCACGCAAGATTTTCATTTTGGCGGCAGCCGTATCTTCGGCACCGCCAATAATCGCTCCTGCATGACCCATCCTTCTGCCCGGAGGAGCAGTCTGACCGGCAATAAATCCAACGACCGGTTTTCTATTTCCGTTTTCTTTGATCCACCGGGCAGCCACCGGCTCGTAATTTCCTCCGATTTCTCCGATCATCACAATGGCTTTTGTCTCCGGATCGTTCATTAACAGTTCAACGGCATCCTTGGTTGGTGTTCCGATAATAGGATCTCCTCCGATACCGATCGCCGTGGTGATGCCCAATCCGGCCTTTACAATTTGATCAGCTGCCTCATAGGTGAGGGTTCCCGATTTTGAAACGATCCCAATGGATCCTTTCTTAAAGACAAAGCCGGGCATGATCCCCACCTTCGCTTCACCAGGCGTAATGACCCCAGGGCAGTTTGGTCCGATCAGTCTTACTTTTTTGTCTTTGATGTATTGTTTGGCCAGCATCATGTCTCTCACTGGAATGCCCTCGGTGATGGCAACGATAACCTGTATCCCGGCGTCTGCAGCCTCCATAATGGAGTCCGCTGCAAAAGCGGGGGGTACAAAGATGATCGAAACATCCGCACCTGTCTTTTCAACAGCCTCCTTGACCGTGTTGAAAACAGGCCTTCCCAAATGCACCTGACCACCTTTTCCCGGAGTCACGCCGCCAACCACATTGGTACCATACTCGATCATCTGGCCAGCGTGAAAGGAACCTTCTGAGCCGGTAAAGCCCTGAACGATGACGC
>JBGPGZ010000122.1:0-10082 GCA_041484175.1 Cyclobacteriaceae bacterium
AGGATCACGAGTTGCTCCTTCACTCTTAATAATTCCTCAAGACTTTTGCTGTTAAAGGATTGGCTTAAGAAGAAGTCCGCTTTTAGCGCAGGTTCATCGCTTGCGAATTGTGATAACGTCCGGAAAGGCGTATTGAGCTCCTGAATTGTTTCCTTTGACGCGAAGGGAAAGCCATAGTGTACAACAACGACAGGCCGATGCAATTGGATGACTTCATTCGCCAGGTACCGCAAAGAATCGCGGGTACTGAACTTTGTCCACGCCGTGGTCAAATCCGCTCCTTCCAAAATCCAGCGGTAAAGCAGTTGCTTTTCGGTTTTGGATAATTGTGGCTTTCCGGATGGAGGCATGTGATCATCGTTTTCCTCCGGCAGATGAATGCGTTTGATGATTGTACTCTTGTCAGGATTATGCGCCTCCCAGATAGGACCGTGCTTGCCACCCTTTGTGATCTTTTCTATGGATGTCATAACGAGATTACCCTTGGCCTTCCGTTCGTTGTGACAACCCATGCATTTGCTTTTTAAGACCGGTTGGATCGCGGCGAGATAGAGCGCGGTGCTGTCGGTGATCGTCACCGTTTCTTCTGCCTCTTCTCTCATGGGCCCCGAGACGAAGTTTTCTCCACGCGTCAATACCGAGCCAAAATCGCCGGCAAGGATCACGACAATGATGGTGGCAACCAGGGAGATGTTAAAGACAGGCTTTCTGGATGGCAGATAAATACTGATGATAAGCAACCACCATGACAGAACACTGACCGCCACTCCGGCAGCCAGGTGTAAGGCAAGCTGGGCTTCATCGTATCCGCCTTCCGCTGAAAGCAATAACCCCATCAACGCAGTTAAGACGGAAGTAAAAGCAGAAAAGCAAAGGACGAAATTCAAAAAAGGTTGAAATGCTTTTTTTTTAAAGCCTTTTCTGAACAACACCATTAACGCGGTCAGAACAAGAAGCCCGATGGGAATGTGCAATAACATGGGATGCATCCTCCCAATCGACTGAAGCCACGAGGGAACGTCAAGGGATTGACGAAAGATCAAAAGAAATAAAAGAAGAACGTTCAGGGTGAATACTGAATTTGCAATAAAGGACCGGAAGAACTTCATGAATCTGGTTAATCGTTAATCGTTATCCGAGTCTCAGGGATAACGGTTGATACGTCTGGATTACTCATACGGAAAGGTAACCTAGGCCATGATCCCCTGAACTACTTTCCCCGCTACATCGGTAAGGCGGTATCGGCGGCCCAGGTGTTTAAAAATAAGCTTTTCATGGTTAAGGCCCATCAAATGCAGGATGGTGGCATGAAAGTCATTGACATGAACGGGATTTTTGACAATGTTATATCCAAACTCATCCGACTCACCATAAACGATTCCGGGTTTGACTCCGCCACCGGCCATCAAAACCGTGTAACAGCGGGGATGATGGTCGCGGCCATAATTGTCCTTGGAAAGATCGCCCTGGCAGTAATTCGTGCGGCCAAACTCGCCGCCCCATATCACCAGCGTTTCATCAAGTAAACCACGTTGCTTCAGGTCCATAATCAATGCGGCCGAAGCCCGGTCAGCATCTTGAGCCTGCAAAGGCATTTCGCCAACCAGATTTCCGTGCTGGTCCCAGCCCTGGTGGTACAATTGCACAAACCTCACACCGGCTTCTGAGAGTTTTCGGGCCAGGAGACAGTTCGCCGCATACGTACCGGGGACCAGACATTCCGGGCCATACATCTTAATGATATGATCGGGTTCTTTGGTCATGTCAGTCAATTCCGGTACGGACGATTGCATCCGGTACGCCATTTCATATTGCTGGATCTTGGTTTGAATTTCCGGATCGCCGAATTCCGCATACGAAATGTTATTTAACTGGGCAAGTTGATCTAGCATTCTCCGCCTGCCCGCTTTGTCTATGCCGTCCGGATTGTTAAGATACAGCACGGGATCTTCACCGCTGCTGAATTGGACCCCCTGGTGGACGCTGTCCAAAAATCCGTTTGTCCATAGTTTGGAGTACACCCCTTGCCCGTTTCCCCTGCCGCGCGAAAGGAGGACGCAGAACGCGGGGAGGTTTTTATTTTCGCTGCCAAGGCCGTAACTCAGCCACGCACCCATACTCGGACGGTTGCCCTGCTGTGCACCGGTTTGCATGAATGTCAGCGCGGGATCGTGATTGATTGCTTCCGTGTGCATGCTTTTGATAATGCAGAGATCGTCTACGATGTTCGCCATGTTGGGGAAGAGTTCGCTCACCCACGCCCCGCTTTTGCCGTATTGCTTAAATTTAAAATGGGAGCCGATGAGTGGAAATTTCTTCTGACTGGCAGTCATGCCGGTCAGGCGCTGCCCCATCCGTATCGATGCCGGCAAATCCTGCCCCGCCATTTTGGTGAGCATCGGTTTGTAGTCAAAGCTTTCCAGCTGGGATGGAGCGCCATTCTGAAAGAGATAAATAATCCGCCTTGCTTTTGGGGCAAAATGGGCAAGGCCCAGCGCCGGGGCGGAGTCGTCATCGCCCTTAAACAAATCCGGGATCAGCAGGGAGCCGAGGGCAACGCTTCCAAGGCCGAGACTCAACTTCCCCATAAAATGCCTCCGGTTAATGTTGAGGCGGTTTTCGAAAAATTCGTTTGCCATTGGTCTTATGATTTCGTAATCGCTTCATCCATATTATAAATCGTCATGATCACTTCTTCCAGCGCCGCCAGTGCACCCTGATCTTTAATTACCTCGTGTTTAAATTCGCCGACGTTGATCAACTTACCTGCTGACTTCTGATCCTTTGCATACAGTCTTTGTTCATTTTCAAAATAAGCCTCCAAAATCGAAAGTTCTTTTGACTCTGCCTCGCGGCAAATGATCAATTGAAAAGCTTTGTGAATTTTTTCGTCCACCGACGTTTTTTCAAGCATGAGTCGTTCAGCCAATACGCGTGAAGACTCGAGAACAAGCGGGTCGTTCATCATCACCAGCGATTGCAATGGAGTACTCGTGCGCAGCCGTCTAACCTCGCACTGATCCCGGTTGCTGGCGTCAAACACTAACAACACAGGGGGTGGCACCGTCCGTTTTATGAACGTGTACATGCCACGTCTGTACAGTTTGGTGTCATGGTCCTGAATATAACTCTTCAGAATTCCGCGGCCCGACGTGGAGGCCTCCCAAAGGCCTTTCGGTTGATAGGGCTTTACGCTTGGACCGCCAATTTCATTGACCATCAAACCGCTGCTCGTGAGTACCAGGTCGCGTATCAATTCTGCAGATAGTCTTAGACGGGGAGCATGTGATAAGTAAACGTTCTCCGGATCGGTGCCGTATTTCTTATCATTGACCTCTGCGGACTGACGGTACGTGGCAGACATGACGATCTGCTTAACCAGCCGTTTGATGTTCCAGCCGTTTTTTCTGAAATCGATCGCCAGCCAGTCAAGGAGTTCCGGATGAGATGGCAATTCGCCCTGCATTCCAAAATCTCCTGCGGTTTTTACAATGCCCCGTCCAAAGAATTCCTGCCATATCCGGTTGACAAATACCCTGGCGGTCAGCGGGTTTTTTGGATCAAGCAGCCACTTGACCAGCCCGAATCGATTCTTTGCAAATTGCGTTGTGTCGAAGGGCAGAATGGCCCTGGGTGTGCTCGCGGTGACGCGATCTTCATGGACATCGTAGGCACCCCGTTTCAATACATACGTAGGTCGTTGAACGGAACTGTCGCGCATGATCATCACTTTCACAACAGCTGTATCTTTTTTGTTGATAAACGTCAGGATCTTTTCGACATCGGCGGTGGTGATACTCATTCTTGGCGGATCCGCTGCCGTCCCCGTATAAATGTCACCCTGGTAACCTTTTTCTGCAACCTGGTTAAAGAAAGCAAACAAGCTGTAGTAGTCTTTCTGCAAGATCGGATCATACTTATGGTCATGACATCTCGCACATTCAAATGTCAACGACAAAAATGCCTTTCCAAAGGTGTTGGTACGATCTGTGACATATTCAACCCGGTACTCCTCATCAATGACACCACCTTCCTGGGTGATCTTATGGTTGCGGTTAAAGCCGGTGGCGAGCAACATCTCTTTGGTGGGATTTGGAAGAAGGTCGCCTGCCAACTGCCACGTGATAAATTGGTCGTAGGGATAATTCTTGTTAAAGGCATGGATCACCCAATCGCGCCACGGCCACATCGTGCGCAGCCCGTCATCCTGATAGCCGTGTGAATCCGCATAGCGCGCCACGTCAAGCCATTGGATCGCCATCTTCTCTCCGTAATGAGGGTCAGTGAGTAAGGCGTCCACCGCTTTTTCATAAGCATCCGGTGAGTCGTCTTTAAGAAACGCTTGCTGTTGCTTCATCGACGGGGGAAGTCCCGTGAGATCCAGGGAAAGGCGTTTTAACATTCGCGCTTTGTCGGCTTCTTCATTGGGCTTAAGGCCTTTGTCTTCCATTCTTGCAAGAATGAAATGGTCAATTTCGTTTTTCGCCCAATCCGAACCGTTTTCAGGTATCGCGTGCTCTTTCGGTGGTATCAACGACCAATGTGGTTGATACTTGGCGCCCTGTTCGATCCATTTTTTGATAAGCCCAACTTCAAAAGATGTCAGCGACAGATTGGAGGAGGGTGGCGGCATCCGGACGGATGTGTCCGCCGAACTGATCCGCAAATAAACTTCCGATTCATGGGGTTTTCCGGGTACGAGGGCATGCCCGCCCGGATTCTTTTTCAGCGAAGCGTAAGCGCGCTCTTCAATATCCAATCGCAATTCCGCCTTTCGCTGCTTGGCGTCTGGTCCATGGCACTTAAAACATCGATCCGATAGAATCGGGCGAATATGGAAATTGTAATCGACGAGATCCGGGATCTTTTGGGAGTTGCTACCGGTGTTCCTGAAAAAAAGATAGAGTCCAACGGAGAGCATTACGACAAAAGCGGCCAGCACGATCCCCCTTTTTCCTTCCAAGTTCATCCCGCGAAGGTACAAAATTCCGGACCGTTATTCCACTTAACGCCAGTAGCTTTACGTGCAAGGTTCCGGGGTTTGATTTTTTTTGATCCACGGCTAAAAAAGGATCGGCCGTGGTCAATTTTCCGGACCAAAACCGTAATAATTGCTGTATATAGAACTCCTTTGTAAACCTTGTGCAACCTTCGTGTTCCTTGTGCCTGCGCACCGAAGTGCTTCGGCACACAGGTGTGGTAAAAATGCATTTAACCACAAAGCGCCTTTAGGGTTGCACAAAGTACACAGAGAAACACTCATCTCTAAAACACTTATATTTGATTTGATCAAATGGATTTATTATGGCTGAAGCGGTTGCGGCTAAGGTGATGGAGACTGCATTCATTGATAAGAAAGTTCTGCTAAGGGCCTACGAGCTGATGTGCACAGCCAGGAGGATGGCCGACACGTATGATGAAAATCGTGAAGTATGCGGTAAGTATGTTCACAGTACTTCCCGGGGGCACGAAGCGATCCAGCTCGCCGCCGCATTTCACCTTAAATCCTTTGATTACGCTTCCCTTTATTATCGCGATGAATCCATTTTGCTTGGCTTGGGCTTGGAGCCCTATGAGCTCATGCTCCAGCTGATGGCGAAGCGCGATGATCCGTTTTCGGGAGGAAGGGCTTATTATTGTCATCCCGCATTGAAGCGCCAGGGTTTCCCGACGATGCCCCACCAAAGTTCCGCAACCGGCATGCAAGCCATTCCGGCTACCGGGATGGCGCATGGGATTGCCTATCTCGAATCGCAAGGATTGCTCAAAGAAAAAAACAATCCGATCGTCCTTTGCTCACTTGGCGATGGGTCGGTCACGGAAGGAGAAGTTGCTGAAGCGTTTCAAATGGCCGTGTTAAAGAAACTTCCTATTCTCTATTTAATCCAGGACAATGATTGGGGGATCTCCGCAACGGGTACCGAAATGAGAACCATGGATGCCTACGAGTATGCCGCCGGATTCAAGGGCATGGAGCGCATGCGTGTGGATGGATCTGATTTTGTCGCCAGCTATGTTGAATTGGAAAAGGCAATTGAATTTGTGAGAAGAAATCGCGCCCCCGTCCTGGTTCATGCCCGTTGTCCGTTGCTGGGACATCATACTTCGGGCGTTCGAAAAGAATGGTATCGCGGAGCAAATCTTCAACTGCATGAGAAAGATGACCCGGTTGTAAAGTTGGGCAACTATCTTTTGAACCATGGAGAAAGTCAGGCGTCGATGGATAAAATCTTCAACACAGCTGCCGGTAAAGTAGCCAGCGATTATCAAAAAGCACTTTCTTCACCCGATCCGGACCTTCGCGATTTTGATTCCGATGAGTTTGCCCCGACTTCTGTTACGGAAGAAAAAGGAAATAGATCTTCAGAGAAGGGTGAGAAGGTAATGATGGTGGATGCCGCCTTGCATGCCGTGGACGAGATTCTCAGGAAGCATCCGGAGGCATTGTTTTACGGCCAAGACGTGGGGGGAAGATTGGGGGGAGTTTTCCGGGAAGCGGCGACGTTGGCGCAGAAATATGGCGATGAACGCGTCTTCAATACACCCATCCAGGAGGCCTACATCATTGGCTCAACCGCCGGCATGAGTGCGGTGGGAGCAATGCCGATCGTGGAGATCCAGTTTGCCGATTACATCTGGCCAGGCATCAATCAGTTGGTGGAAGAACTTTCCAAGAGTTGCTATCTGACCAAAGGAAAATTTCCTATCAGGGCGCTCATTCGCGTGCCCATTGGCGCCTATGGCGGTGGCGGTCCCTATCATTCAGGAAGCATTGAGTCAACCTTGCTTACCATCCGCGGTATCAAAGTGGTCTATCCGTCCAATGCTGCCGATATGAAAGGTCTGTTAAAGGCATCTTTTTATGATCCGAATCCTGTTCTCCTGCTGGAGCACAAAGGGCTGTACTGGAGCAAGGTACCTGGAACGCAGGATGCCAAGACCATCGAACCCGATGAAGATTATATCATTCCACTGGGAAAGAGTTTGATGGTTCAATCAGCGGAGGAGGAACGCGTCATTTCAGGGGAATCGGCGGTGATCATCACGTACGGAATGGGTGTGTATTGGGCCAGGGAGGCTTCCAAACGTTTTGATGGAAAGGTGGAGATCATGGATCTGCGGACACTCAATCCTATCGACTGGACAGCGATTGTAGCATCGGTCAAAAAACACGGACGTGCCTTTGTGCTTACAGAGGAGCCGTTGTTAAACTCTTTTGCAGAATCCCTGGCCGGACGAATATCAAAAGAATGTTTCCGCCACTTAGATGCTCCCGTATGGACACTCGGCGCCGCTAACCTGCCCGCAGTCCCGCTTAATGTAGATCTGGAAAAAATGATGCTTCCGAATCCTGACAAAGTATCCGATGCCCTTCAGGGCTTACTCAACTACTAGCCACTAAACATTTGGTTTCTTTTTGGAGCCATGGGATTCCAAGGGCCAATTCTTTGTAATCCATATTAGTTGAGCACACAAAGATGGAAATTTATAGAAGTGTGGATCTGTAAAGCCAGGTACGGAAAAACCTGATTGTTTTTGATTTATGACAATAACCGTCTCCCCCAAATTCCTAAGATTTGATTGATTTTGGTTGCATTTGGTTGTAGACCAGAGCGGTCGAATATCGAACTTTTCTCTTGAAGATTTGCCTGAATTTGACGACTAATCCGCCAAACGTTTCACTATTTGCGCCAGGTCGGAGACGCACTTTGTGCGGAAACTATGGAAATGTTAAATAGAACGTCCTGCATGAAAAACGTTTGTATCTTTGCTAGATCATGATCAAGCCCATTCTATACGAGCGCATAGAGCAGAAAAACGAAATCGAGCGAGCGCTGTTCTCCAAACTCACTCCCCGGGAACGGAGGGCCGTTTCCAAATCCTGGATGAGGCTTCTCGCCTCGATAAATACACATCAAAAAAAGCAACAAGTCCGAAGTAAGCCCGACAAGGAATGACCAATGATGGCTACGGAAGTTAGCGACGCCCTCGAGAAGGTGCTGCCAGCATTGGCAAAGTACAATGTCGAAGTCCTGGTGATTGGTGGACTGGCCGTCGGTCATTATGGTCATAATCGAATTTCCGGGGGCCCTGTCAAAGGAGACATCAAGGTAGACCTGGATTTTTGGTACAAACCAACCACTGAGAATTATATCAATCTTGTTAAGGCACTCAAAGAACTGGATGTTGATACTGCGGACCTTGAGAGGAGGACCTTCGATCCAAAGAAGTCATTTCTAAAGATACCGCACAAAACATTTCACACTGACTTCCTTCCTCAAGTCATGGGTTTGGATTCATTCCAAGAAAGCAAAAAAAAGTGCACTTTTTTAACCATTGGGGATCACCAGGTCGCCGTTATCGGCCGAGACGATCTTGTCAAAAATAAGCGGGCGGTAAATCGTGCGATCGATAAGAGTGATATAGATGCTCTCGAGAAACAAAACAAACCTCCGAGAATGGGAGATGACCAATGAGTATGAAACAACCTCAAGATTTCCATCTAAATGTCAAAATCGACCAATGCAGCTCATTTGTAACAGTGAGATCTAAAAACCCATAGGAACACACTGAAACGGTTCGATTTGAATTGTAGACCGGAGCGGGCGAATATCGAACTTTTTTATTGAAGATTTAAGAGCTTTTGGTGATTTGAGAGGTTCGATAAATTTGAAGTAGTCATCCCGCCAACACTTCAGTATTTTTGAGGTGAGCTGCTTATGGGAATGTTGTTTGTACGCCGCTCATCAAAAAAATGCCGATTCCCGTAGGATTGGCGCAACCCTCAGAAACCCATTTCAGTATAATCACTTATTCTTTCAAGGAATTATGAAGACGTTTTTCTACATCATCGTGTCTATGAGTGGGGCACTCCTCATGGGTTGCAAAAAAGATGAAATAACAAAGAAAGTAACGCTGAAACTTGACTATTATACCGAGTCCTACGATATGACTGGTATAGGCGTTCAGCCTCCATTGAAGGTGCAATATGAACATGACGATTCAGGGAAGCTTTCCAGGTACACCGTTTTTGATTATAACTCTTCGTCAGGCGCATATGAACTACAACGATATCTTGTTTTCGCCTATTCAAATGGGCGTGTCGACAAGATCGAAGGATTCCTTTCCGGTGCGAGTACGCCATACGTGCGGGATGTTTATCAATATCTGCAGGACGATCGTGTTTCGAAAATCATGGAGAATAACTACGCAGCCGCGCTTACTTCGGAAGCCAACTTCATTTATAGCTCGACTGATGAGTCTGTCAAGGTCAATTACACCTACTCGAATGGGCAAGGATTTGAGTACGAGTTTTCATACAGCGGCAATAACATTCAAAGTGATAAAACAACCCGCGGAGCGGAGCTTTGTAGCAACGGCTTATATACCTACGACAAAAAGATCAGCCCGTTCAATAACCTCGGATATGTGGACTACCAGCTCCTCAATTTCTCGACCAACAACAAGCTGTCCGAAAATGTCAATTATATAAGCTGTGCATTCCCCGCGCTGATCCCGGATGGATATGCTTACGAGTACAACGAGCACGGATATCCGACGGTAGCCACGACGAGCTATAAGAATAATCAATCGAAGTCGCAAAGGAAGTTTTTTTATAAAGTCAACTAAGTTGGTTATCGCTGATCCTTTTTCTCGCACGTGCAGAAATCCGACTTCTATCACCGTGAATCAAATTCTGAATTCTGGACTTCTGACGGCTCTGATCACAATCTGAAACTACAAGAAGTTTGTTTCCAGGTGGGATTCTATTCGACAAGCAAAAAGAGAATTATTGAACCGAAAAAGTTAATTCGATTCTCGAACTAACTCATTCACTTACACAGGCTTTGAAAGGAAATAAAAAAGGGCAAATCAAAAATTTTCTTGATTTGCCCGCTTTGGTAGACCGGAGCGGACGAATATCGAACTTTTTTGTTGAAGATTTAATCAGATTCGGGGATTTGAGGGGTTCGATAAATTTGGGTAGTATGGATACAATTGATGAGGTGAAATAATTAGGTATAAAAATGGTTAAAGTAGCAGCATGCCAGGTGCCAGATATCCAAGATGACCTTGTTGGG
>JBGPGZ010000123.1:0-10020 GCA_041484175.1 Cyclobacteriaceae bacterium
GATGATCTCACAACAAACATATCAAATGGATTCTTACAGCAAAATGGCCAAGTGCGACTTTTTGGAGGGTCGACTGCGACAAACTGGGGCTTCGGCTGTCAGAATGCTTGTCATTGGTAATTAGTCATTAGTCATTGGTAATTCGTAGTCTTGATTTGGTTTTCGACTCATGACGCATTCAACTAAGGACTCAGGACTATCGACTAAAGACCAGTGTTTCTACATGCCAGGCGGCATTGTTTTCTTATATACTCTCTTTAATAAATGAGGCGCGTCAAAACGATATCCCAGCTCAATGCCTGTATAACTATTAATTGTCCTAATCGCCATGCTATGCAATGCGCCTGCCCTTCTTTCGGCCTCGAAGCGTAAACCGGCATAGAGACGCCTGGACTGATAACCCAGACTTGCCTTGCCATCCAAAACAAAAATGAATGACTGTCTTCTGCCTGCTTTTTCGTCCGGAAGTCTGAGGTATTTGTAAAAATAGAGGTCATAGGATGCAAACGCCGCGATGGATAAATAAACACGTCTGAGAAAAACGAGATTGCCTCCCAGCCCGGGCGCTATCCTGATCGATAGTGATTGAATGTTCCTCGCATCATTAAAGTCATAGTAGGGTTGTTGCCGCAGGTTCATTAAGGTAGAGTCGCTGGATAACCGGTTGTAGTATGCGCCGGTTCTTAAAAGGAAACCCGCGTGGCTTTTTACCTGCCGTTGCGAAAAAGTGAGCGGTGCGACGTAAGAGTACTTTTTCCAGCTAAAATTATAAATACCTTCAAATTGAAACTCCTTGTTTATCATATCCGGCCGTTGCGTAAACCCCGGATTGGGATCAAGACGACTCGACTGATTAACATCGGTAAAGCCCTGAATTTTCAAGTATCTGAATTGAAGCGCATAGGCGGCGCTATGGTACTTTATGGTGGCCGTGCGATAGCGACTCGGTGCGTAATCATCATGCGTGTTCATTCCGGATTTTAGCAGGAATGCGAACCCAACCGAAACAAACCTGTAGCTGGCGGAAAAGCCAACGACATCAGAAACATTTGTTCTGAATTTTGAAGTAGGATCGAAATCGCGCGGCCTGGGCTTTCTGGAATCGATGTCCATACGAATCGCCGGAGATAACAGATGCATTCCGACCGACAGGTAGTTGGGATAAGATTTTATAAAGGATGAATCCGGGGGATTCCGCTTTACCTTAAACCCGGGGAAAAATTTCCTGTAGAATTTATCAGGATGAAGGAGAACATTTTCGTTTTCCTTTTCCTTCTGGGCAAATACCCCAAACGGGAGCAATGCAACACTAAAAAAGGCGATCACTATAAATAAGCTGGTTTTTATCACGGTAGGCGAGGCCCTCACCCAATGGTGTCAAATAAACGTGCCATGGCAGGAGGGAGGAGGGACGAGGTATGAGGTACGAGGGACGAGGTACGAGGTATGAGGTACGAGGTACGAGGTATGAGGTACGAGGGACGAGGTATGAGGTACGAGTGACGAGGTACGAGGGACGAGCGACTCTAGGGACTAAGGACTATTCCTGCTTGTCAGGTTCAACAGAATTCCTTGGTTTAAGAATAGAAAGCGCGGTGGCACCCCTTTAGGCCTGTCCACCGAAGCCCTAGCGTAGGCGGAGGTAAGGGCGAGCTTGGAATTCGAGTTACTTCCCGCCGCACGCCCTTTTTTTCCCTGGGAGGGAACCAGCCCGCAGTCCAACATAACAAAGAAGGACTAAGGACTAGCAACTACTCCGTTCCCCGAGGGATTTTTTGCCGGACGCGGCGAGGACCACTTTTTCCATGGATAGCCTACCTTGAGTGGACTGCTTTTCAAAGAAGGCAACGTAATCCTAAAGGTAGTACCCTTACCGGGCTCAGAATCAACGGTGATCTTTCCACCAAGCTTTAAAATTGTTTCTCTAACGATATAGAGTCCCAAGCCAGAGCCTTGACTCGTGGCATGGGCACGGTAAAACATGTCAAATATCTTATCAATGTGTTCGGTCGGAATCCCAATGCCATTATCGGAGATGGAAATAGTGGATAAAGACTTGTTACAAAGAATATCAATAGCAACGAACGGGTCGCTGGATTGAGGGTCTCTATACTTTATTGAATTCGAGATCAGATTGCTCAGAATGATCTTCATCCTTGTTGGGTCTGAATAAAAAGGTTGAGCAACGCTGATGGTCACTTTCCATTTAAATTCGTTAAAGCCATTCATATATTGATGCGTCTTGATACTCTCATCGATCAGGTCCTGAAAATCAATTGGCTCGGTAAGTTGTTTTGCACGCGCATTGCTGGAAAAGTCACTAATATCCCGGACAAGCTTATCCAGGAGCTTGACACAACCCTCTATTTTCTCAAAATAGTTGCGGGCAACTTGCGCATCCTCTACCCGCGCCAGGGCTATGAGGCCAAGTATGGATGAGAGGGGTGAACGAAGATCGTGCGATGCGCTGTACACAAAGCGGTCAAGCTCACCATTGACTTTTCGAAGTTCCCGATTAGCTTCCTCGATAACCCGCACCCTCCATTTATAAATTGCGAATAACAACAACACGCCTAGCGTGATCATGAGGGCGAGGAACCAACTTGTCTGGTAAAAGAACGGAGTTACCGTAAAAGTTACTGTTGCCGGCGGTTGAGTCCAGGTATTCCCATTCTTCGAAGCAATAACTTGAAAAGTATACGAGCCAGGGTTCAGATTGGTATATTCAGCCTGCCGTTTTGTACCGGCACTTACCCAGAACCTGTCCACCTTTTCCAGCTTATACTTAAACTCAATTCGTGAGAAAGCGGTCAGGCTTGGTGTTGTAAAACTTAAAGTATAACGATTGTTGCCTGGCTTAATGGTAATTCCTGAATCCGGCGCAAAAGATAATTCATCTGCTTTAAGCGACTGTATATAAACAGAAGGTACGCCTTCATCAATTATTTTGTAGGGATTAATAATGGTGATTCCCCCCAGTGACGGTATCCAGATACCCGATGAGGTCATGAGGGAGTTCGTGGCCAGGCACTCCTTGTTGAGAATACCATCATTGTTATCGAATATGCTCGTTTCTACCAGGGGGATTTTACCGGCAACGAATTGCAGTACATCCGCTTTTCGCATCCTGATCACGCCGGAATTGCTCGTCACCCACACATTTTCATTTTTGTCTTCAATCCAATCATAGAAGGACGCCCCGGTCAAAGGAGTTTTTAACTGGATGCTTTTGAAATTTTCACCATCAAAATGATACAATCCGAAGTTGGTCGTCAGCCATACTTGCCCGGCATCCGCTTTATGGATACTGTAGATCAGAATGCCCTCGTCATGGCGCCTTATTTGCCTGGTTTCGATCCGTCCATCGGGGTGAAAAACGGTAAGGCCCCCGCCCCCGCCATTGGTTCCGGCATAAACAGCTCCGGTATTATCCGCCAGGATAGAACCCGGATAATTTGAATGAAGACCATTCGTGTTATTATAAAGTGCGGCAAAATGACCCTGCTGAAATTTTACAACCCCTTTGGATTGCGTTGCAAACCACATGTTCCCGAAAGAATCCTGTATGATCCTTTTAATATCGTTGGAGGGCAATCCATCATGCGTCGTAAACCACGTCTCCTTTTTATTGGGCGATACTTCCAGTATACCTCGCTGGGTAGCAAGCCATAGGGTTCCGTTTCCGTCAGTAAATATATCATTGATAATGGTATTGGATAATTTCTTCTTGAATGACACGGGCGTGAATTTGCCATTACTGAATGCGACCATCTCGCCTTTGTCGGATGCAACGAGAATGGATCGATCCGGTCCATAACCAATCCTGGTAAGCGCTTCCAGCGGGAGGTTCAGCCCCGAGATGTAATTGGAAATGCCCCGGTCCTCGATCTGGATCAAACCGCTGCGCGCAGTACTAAGCCAGATATTCCCTTCTTTGCCAATGGAAATAGAGGAAATGTGAGCATAGGGAAAGCCATTTTCTTTGTTTGCTAATTCAAATTGCTTATTCAGAACAATTTTTGCTAAACCGGTTTCCATCCCTATCCATATCCTTTCCAGTGAATCTATTTTTATGGAATTGATCTGCATTTCATCCATTGGACGATACGACGTTATCTTCTGATGAGATACCATATTTAATCCACTGGTCGTGCCAACGAGAATATCATCACCGGGAGTCACGGCGAGTGCATTGACAAAGTTGCTTTGTAAACCATCCAGCGTCGTAAATTGTTTCAGCGTTGCGCCATCATATTCGACCAGGCCATTGCCATCGGTCGCAATCCAAAGGTTTTTTTGGTTGTCAGTTACGATATCAAGAATCGTGAAATCGCGGAGCAAAGAGTCACCAATTGACCGGACAGAATTACCCTGAACAAGAAATAGTCCGTCGGAGGTGGTTCCAACCCAAACGGATTGATCATCGACTACCAGGAGGCTGTGAACGGAGGACAGTCTCTTGTCTGAAATCGCAGGAAAAGGATGGAACGCGTTGTTTTTGAATTGGACAATTCCGTTGGAATGCGAGGTAAACCACAGTGCGCCCTGTTTGTCTTCGTAGGCTTTTTCAAAAGCGCCGGTCTTCAGAAAGGGGATACTCCTTTGATTAAAAACATCAACATTCTTGCCATCAAAACGCATGAGCCCGTGGTAGGAAGTGATCCAAAGAAATCCGGACTCAGTCTCAACCGAGGAAGTGATCTCGTTGGATACCAACCCATTGGCGCCCGACCATTGCTTTGAAAAAAGAGCAGAAATAGGCGGGTCAGGTGATTGCGCAAAGCAAATGCCAGACGAAGCGAATAAGCATAGAATCACGCCAACTAGATTTCCGGACTGCGGACGGGATGCAATCCGTTCGTTCTGATTTCTCATACGCTCAATTGAAAACCTGGATGGTAATGCAATCCGCATATGAATCCCGCCCCCATGTGAAAATTGGTTCGCCATAAGGTGATGCACAAAAAAATATCGCCCAATCGATAAATTCATCGCCAGATCAGTTATTAACACCTTTACAGTCCTTATGACTGTAGCATAAAAGTTAACTTCGGTACAGATCATGTATTCTGGTTACCCGGATTGAGCGCGGCCCGGTGGGGTCAGATTTATTGCTCAAGCGTAGACAAAACCGACTGGGACAAAAGCAATTTAGGCTTTTTCTTTTGCTTGACAGCATTCTATTATATTTACCGTCAAATTATTACCCGGAAAAAACAACTTTGCATGCCCAAGAAAATTAACTGGGACGCTGTTCCCATAGAGGAAGTAAACCCTTCCATGAAACGAAAAATCGTCACGGGTGAGAAATTGATGGTTGCCCGTATGAGTTTCAAAGCCGGATTTACGGTGCCCCTTCATAGCCACTTCCATGAACAGGTTACCCAGGTCCTGTCGGGCAAGATGCGATTTTGGTTTGGAGCAAATAAAGAGGACTCCATGGATCTCGGTCCGGGTGACGTGGTTGTCATTCCATCCAACCTTCCTCATGAGGCGCTGATGATCGGCGACGTGGAAGAAATTGATACCTGGGCTCCTCCGCGTCAGGATTGGCTCGATGGTTCGGATCACTACCTGAGGAAATAACCGATGGATTTCGGATTAAAAAACAAAGTGGCTTTTGTTGCGGCTTCCAGCCAGGGACTGGGCAAAAGTGTAGCGCTGGAACTTGCCAGGGAAGGTGCCAGCATCATCATCTGCGGAAGAAACAAAGAATCGCTAAAGGCGGCTGAGGCGGAAATCAAAGCAATTGGTGCTTCCGTACTCGCCATGGTTGGCGACTTATCCATCCATGAGAACAGGGAATACTTTGTTGACACAACATTGAAAGAATTTGGAAGGGTGGATATTCTTGTCACCAATAGCGGTGGACCGCCCCCCGGAAAGTTTGAAACATTCACTGCGCCGGATTGGGACAAGGCGGTTCATCAATTACTGGGGAGCGTAGTCGGGCTTGTAAGAGGATTTCTTCCCGGGATGAAAGAACAAAAATGGGGACGCATTATTACCATTACGTCGCAAGCGGTAAAACAGCCAGTGAATAACCTGGTATTGTCCAATGCAGTTCGTTCCTCGGTGGTGGGGTTGATGAAGACCCTTTCCAATGAATTGGGCGAGTATCACATCACAGTGAACAATGTCATGCCGGGATATACCCAAACAGCACGCTTGACAAAACTGATAGAGAGCAATCCATCGTTTGCTTCGGTCACCGGAGAAATACCATTAGGACGGTTTGGAAAACCTGAAGAGTTCGCCGCTGCAGTCGCATTTCTTGCAAGCGAGCGAGCCAGTTACATTACGGGAGTATCACTGGCTGTTGATGGGGGGTGGATCAAGGGAGTGTAGTCGGGGTCGGAAATTACTGTTGGTAATCAATCATAGAGAGACAACCCCCAACCTCCTTTTTTAAGGGGAATAGGTTAGATCATTCAAAACCAAACTTGTCCCGCGCACAAATATTCCTTAATAAAGGGGGGCGCGATGGGACCAGGGTGGGAGGGGGTTGTCGCTTGATCTCAGGAAAATTAATAATTACGAATTACGAGTTCCGAGGTGGAGAGCCAATTCGTAATTTTCCTAATTATCCGTAGGAAGGGAAATCATGCAGTGGCAGGTATGGGGGATGTTTTGACCGATATGTCGTCCCTAACGGGACTTGAACTTTGTCCTTTTCCCTGTTTACCAATATCTCGTCCCTACGGGACTTTTGGAGCTCAATCATCGATCATTGGTGGTGTCAATCCCGTTAGTCGGTGGATCATTCTGATCGGTATACGGTGATCGGCAGGCAATAAGTGATCAGCGATCGATTATCAGTCTAATTTCCAATTTCAGAAATAGCGAAGGGCCTATCACTTCCTTAGCAGTTATATCATTCTTGGTAGATCATTTTAGCAGAGGGCAACGCCCTGTGTACCGTTGGTGCCACAATCCCTTCATCGAGACTCTGCACGAGGAATGATGGACACTGTGTTGTATTGGGGCTACACAATGAAAGCAACCTACCACAAAACTGTTTAACCAGACAACATTGATTTGTAATTCGTCATTTGAATTGCCTACTGTTTCTTGCCTACTGCCTCTTGCCTATGTTGCTAAAATTATTCCATCAACTTCAACTCCACCTCCAGGTTCTTCCTATCTCCGATCAAAATATTCCTGACCCTGAATTGATAAGTCGCTCCTGCGCCTTTCTTTAGTTTGACTAACGTTGCAGCGTTTGGCCGGAGGGTGATCTTCTTTGGTTCCTGTTCTGCGTGAATGTTTTCAAGGTAATAGGGCAGACTGCTGCTGTTTACAACCTCGAGGAATACCTGCTCCTTGTCCTCCATGTGTGGTGCATTGATCTTGATGGAGCTCCTGAAGAAAGCTTCGGCCCATTCTTTTTTTCCTGCCAGGCTGTCGCCGCTGTATAACGCCAGTGTCCGCCCGTTCTTCATCGCGTCCTTGACCCCTGCTTCCGTCTTTTCTCTTGCAAATACGAGTGTAACCGGACGTTTGCCACCCTTGCTAAACTCCCAGTAATCGCTCGCTGCGATGTGTACATCGGAATTGGAGAAAACGGTCAGATTCCTCTCATTACACCAGTCCAATACGAAACCATAGGCGCACTTTGTGTTGTAGAATTCAATACCGTGGAGCCATCCTCTTTTCAGGAGTTCCAGGTGCACGGGATAAAATTTCGGCTTCCCGTCCGGCTGCTGGGATTTCCAGCCCGGATGATTCCAGAAAACAAATGCCCCTTGCCTGTTGGCTTCTTCCATCACCTTCATAAAATCCTCATCCGCGAGTTTATCTGCATCCTGAACAAAAAGTACATTGAAATGACCCGTTGGCATGGCCCTCGTGATCTCCACGCCTTTGATCAACAGGATATTTCTTTCCCTCGCATAAGGAAGAGCAATGTCATAGGATGCATTGTGGCTGGTGTTGATGAAATCTTTGTGCGGCCGGTATTCAATGTGATCTGTAATGGCGATCACGTCGAGTCCCTCACGCATGGCCTCGTCCACGCGGAATGTCGGCCACACCACGCCATCCGAGAAATCGGTATGAATATGAAAGTCCCCTTTGAGCGTCTTGTATCCCGGAATATCTGGCAAATTATTTAACTGCCGCTGTGACCGCACAGGAAATGCCAGCAGCAGTAGGAGGCTAACGAAGATTGGATTCTTCATGAAAGTCAATATAGCTCACGGAGCCAAAAATGACAATGAAATACTCGTCGTTCTTAATTGAGCCTTGGGCCTTAGGCCTTGGTCATTGGGCCACTTGGTCATTGGGCCTTGGTAGATGCATTTTTACCAATAATTGTATCACAGATGACCAATTACTAATTACCAATTACCAATTACTAATGACTAATGACCAATGACTAATGGCCAAGGCCCAGTCTAAAACACCGCCCTAAGACCAAGGTTGAAAGTCTTCCAGTCATTGTAATTCTTCGCCCAGACGTACTGGTTATAATAGACATTGAAGGTGAACCGAAGGGAGAATTGGTATTGAAGTCCGGCGCCTGCCGGTAACGCATGATATAAATTCCGGAAGTTGCTGGAAACATCGGTACCAAATGATCCGGCATAGCCTGTAGACACAAAAGGGAAAAGATGTTTGGTGATCAGGAAATAGCTGTACAACGTAAGTCCTTCATAGTATTGGTTGTGTGAATCAATGCCTTGCTTGAAATAGACATACAGATCGTCCTGGGCGAAGAAAATTATTCTCTTGCCGGCCGAAAAGCTATATAAAAATTGATTCCCCCACTGAACGCGCGACTGCCCGAGCAAGCTTTCTGCATAGGAATTGCTTAGCACCGGAAGCTGAAGCGTTGAAATATAAACGAAATGGAAATTGTGTTTGAATGGACGCCACTTGATCCGCGGCCCAATGGATGTCAGCGCGCTCGACCTCTGGACAATACCTGGTGGCGAGCTTTGGAAAATGGCCATCGGTGAACTTTTGGAATCGGAGTCGTGATAACCGATGGCATAATGGATCTCGATTCCGGCATTGAATTGATTGGATTTGGATACACCCAGGTTGGCGATCGCCGTCACAAAGTCGTACGTGTAGCGGGCGTTCAGATCAAACTTCGAACTGTTTGTATTGCTCCAACCCGTATTTGAAGTAAGTAAACTGTTGCTAAGCAATACTTCCACATAGCCTTTCGGCATAAGCAGGTTCGAGAAATTGGGCAGGAATAAATTTTCAAAATAAATCGAATCATATTTCTTCCAACGGGATTGCGCCGATGAGGATAGCGAAACGGTGAGCATAAACGCCGTCAGCAAGATCGCCTTCGAGGAGAGGGTAAAAATCTTTGTCACGCGTTAAATATACACATCATCAATGACAGGTCCCTGTGCCATAAAAATTGGGAAAATTGATACTCAAATCTATTGTTGCGGTAAGGATATGGCCGTCTCTGCTGGAAATAAAGAACAGGTGCTGGATGCAAGGATCAGCTACCGTTGCTGACCATTGGCCGTAAAAGGTTTCTGAAAACCCTTCTTTTTGCGTAGTAAAAATAAAATAGTTGGCAGTTATATTGCCGGAACCGTCTTTCGTGAGTGCGTACGATCCACAAAAGGTAGCGTCCTTAAAACTGATGATCGGGCATGGATCGCTTGGTGAGTTCTCGCTTAATGTGCCGTAGTCATCAGAGGCATCGCCTACCCATCCCCATTGATTTGAAATTGCGTTAAGGTAATTCGCCGGAGGCGGCGAAACGTACGTTCCCGCTGGGGGAGAACCCACACCCGCAGGCGCAGTAATAATGTTCAGTGTCACGCCGTTGGATGGGCCACCGTCGTTGGAAGCTGTCACCGAGTAGGTTCCATTGGACATGGAACCAGGGATGGTGACGATTACTGTTGCGTCGTAAACCGTCATGATCGCCGCATCAGTGATACCGATCTTCACGCCGACGGTGCCCGCAAGGTTAGAACCCCGGATCATGATCGGAAATCCTGCATACGATACGTTCGGCTTCAGATCGGTGATAACCGGCGCTGC
>JBGPGZ010000124.1:0-9992 GCA_041484175.1 Cyclobacteriaceae bacterium
CAAATGAAAAATGGAAAAAAGTAATCTGGTCGACAACAACCCGCCAAACTTTATTGCCGGATCATAACCCTCATACCGCCACCACCATGAGGGGCCAGGGGATTTAGTTGCTTGTTTAACGAATAAGTAAAGCTGATCATATAAAACCGGCCCAGGTTGTTGGCTGTTTCCTGCTGAAGATAGTTGGTGTCAGCCGTTTGCGTGACCCCAAAGCTTCTGTTAAGCAAATTATTAACCCCCACCTTCAATTCACCCACTTTGTTTTTGAGGATGAACCGCGAGAAGGAAATATTCAGCAACGGAATCTTTTGACTGAATTGAGTAGTTTGACTGTTGTAGATCAGATATTCGAAGCTTGTATTAAAGGAGTAGTTCTTCAGGAAATTCAAATTCATTTCAGCAGAATAAGCTTTGTTAAAGAATACCTGGTTCTGCAGTGCATTGAAACTGTATTTTGTTTGCTGGTGTGTCAGGTTGGCACTGAGACCGATCGTCAGAATTTCCTTGAGGGTGTAATCATAACGTGCATTGCCTCCCAGCGTCTGTTGACGCGTCGTGTTTTCCTCCTCGTTGAGCAAATTGATTCCTTTTACCTGACCGATGTTGGTGCCAATGCTAAACCGGCTATGCAGGATGCTGACCGGAAAGCCCACGTTGAAATCACCGCTCACGTTCAAATTGTTCCTGACATTCACCGGCTTTGAAAGGCGCACCAGGTTTTGGTCCACCGTTTGCGATGTTGTGATCGCGTTGGTCGTATATTGACCTGTCACGAAAGCGAAGAAGCTGATGAACTTGGCAGGATCAAACAGGGTGAAGTTGGTGCTTAGGCGGTGAACATAACCCGGGCGTAGTTCCGGATTCCCTGCGATCAGATTGAGCGGGTCGCTGTTGTCCACCACAGGCTGCAACTGCTGGATGGTGGGTTCCTGCATGGAAGTTTCGTAATCGAAGCGCGCGTGCCGGAAATTTGAAAAATCGATGTTGAGGTGAACGACAGGAAGGATATTTTGAAATGTGCGGTCGATCTTTATGTTTTTTAAAATAAGGGTCCCCGTCAAATGAGTTTGTTGATAGCCTGCCCCGATCACAAAATTATACTTCCGGCGATTGAGCCGGAAGTTTAGCCCCGGACGATTGTATATATAGTTGCTGTTATATTGATTGCTCAGCAGTGAATCCAGTTTGCCGGCTCCGTTTATTTCATCAAATACTTTGCGATCAACCTGATTTCGGTTGGTACGGAAACTGTAATTTGCTTCAAGGTACTTGCGGCCGCCCAATGGTTCGGCATACGAAAAATTGGAGCCGAGCATTTGATTGTCGGTATGTTGGGAGTTCATTTGAAGTATATTCTGTTCTTCTGCCAGGCCTGTGTAAAACTGGTTAGTCGATTGCAGATTGCCATTGAGTGCATTTTGACTCAACCCAAAGGAGAGGTTGGTTGAAAAATTTCTACCCTTTTTTGCAAAGCGGTGTCGAAAAAGCAAAGTGGAGTTGACATTGGTACTGGACCCCCGGGAAAAAGTATTGCGGTCACTTCTGTTTTGCAGGCTTCCGTCGACGGCCCTGGTCTTACTTTGGCTTTGAAGATTTTGCTGAGATTGGGTGTAGGATGCATTCGCATTGAACCGGATGGAGTTCGCCGAATCCAATCGATGATCTACAGTGATGTTGGCACGGTGGTTGTCGCTCACGGTATGTTGACGGCTTTGCTGATCAAAATCATAATTGCCGGCAGGCAGATAATTGACACGATGGAGTGACCGAACAAGATTCTGATCAAGGTGATTGTAAAAGTAGCTGCTGTTGATTTGCGTTTTGGTACCGAGATCGCGATTGAGATTAATGCCTCCGGCATAGTTGGTCATGATCCCGTTCTCCCGGCCGCCAAAATTCAGCGGCACGCCGTTCTGGTTGTCACTGCTGAACTCCAGCCTGACTGCTCCACCTCCTCCCCCCATCATCTGGCGGACTCCCCCGGTAAAGTTCATGTAGTCATCAATTGAAAACCCTTGTTCGTTGATATTGTTGCCCATCCCCAGAACGGAGAATTGCTTTCCTTTTCCAAAACGATTGATATTCGCCTTGGCCATAAAGCGATTTGTGGTCCCTGCCCCGCCCATGAGATTTCCAAAAACCCCGTTTCTCTTTTCTTCTTTTAATGCAAGATTAATGGCCTTTTCCCGCTGACCGTCATCAACACCCGAAAACACGGCCTGATCCGATTTTTTGTCAAATACCTGGACTTTGTCTACGGCATCCGCGGGAAGGTTCCTGGTGGCCAGCTTTGGGTCACGTCCAAAAAACTCCCTGCCATCAACCATGACGCGCTGTACTTGTTCACCCTGGGCACGAATCGTGCCATCCGTCTCTACCTGAACGCCGGGAAGTTTCTTAAGAAGGTCTTCTACGTTGGCGTTGGGCTTGGTTTTAAAAGAGCTGGCATTGAATTCGATGGTATCCTTTTTGACGGTCACCGGCGCTCTTTCTCCCAGCACGACCACTTCTCCAAGCTCTTTGCTTACCGGCTGGAGTTGAAGAACCCCCAGTTCGATGATCGTTGTGTCCTCTGGTGTCACGATATTCCTTGTAAATGGAGCAAATCCCACAAAAGTTATCTTCAACTGATAATTTCCCTTTTGTACATTTTTTATTTCAAAAAAACCGCGTCCATCGCTCACGGCAAAATTCACAAGCGAGGAGTCTTTCGGATTCAGCAACATGACCGTAGCCAATGGCTTCGCTCCGCCGAGTGAATCCGTGACGTGGCCCTGGATTGAGAAGCGTTGCGCAAACCCAACATGGGTGAGTAAAACAAATAAGATGAGTAAGCTTTTCTTCATAGCTTTAATTGTCACCCCGCAGTTTCTTACGGGGTTAATTCCTAATTATGACGCCCCCATGCCCCCCCATCTTTTTCATTTGTTCGTCAACCGCCTTGCGAAATTCTTCCTGCGTGATTTTCTGGCCGCTGGCCGGTATTTTCAATTCTCCTTTTTTAAGTGGTCTGTCTTCAATCCTGATGGCAATGGTGGTCCGCTCCCCGTTATTAATATCGACGGCAAGAACGGCGCCCGGCAAGGTGTTGAGCCGCTCGGGACCCAGGAAAGGACGGATTTGTTCGGTATACCAAACGGTAATTTCCTGTTTTCGATCCGGTTGAGCTTGATCGGTGTAGAAAGCTTGTTTGCAGTTATAGCCCAGGATTGTTTTCGCGTCCGTACCGAATTTCCAGGGTGACATTTTGAGTGAATCATTAATCAGATAGTCCTTTCCCATAAACTCCTGTTTTGATACAACCTTTCCCGTGTTGCGATCGAAATACATCTCGTTGTTAGGAATATTGATCCGGATTTGAACGCCGCCGCCTTCGGCTGGAGCATCATCGTCGTCTTCAACGAGGGGCTTGTACAACGATTCAGTGGCGTTAAAAAAAAGCTGCTGTTTGGTTGTCCGGAATTCCGGGATCATCGCTTTCATTTCTTGCCGGTCGGGAGGCAGCGTGCGATGAAGGTTCACTTTTACCTGGTAGGTGATCACGCCCTCCTGGTTTTGCGAAAAGCACAACCGCGCGGCGATCAGCATAGTGATAATGCCAATAAGGATGATTAGTTTTTTCATGGGATTTATTTTCTGCAAACCTACACGCCGGAAGGACGCAGGCTGGTTAATAGACCTGAAAGGAATGTTAATTAAGGTTAAAATTGAATCAGAAGCAGTGGAAGCCGTTACCTTTGCAGCATATGAAAGGCGGAAGCATCAAAAGGTGGATACCGGAAGCGATAGAAAACTATTTGACGGTGATCCTCATGTTCAGCAGCATTCTGCTGCTGCTTGTGCTTCAATTTTTTTGGCTGCAAAAGGTGTATAAGGATGAATCGTCAAGTTTTCAGAAAGAAACGAGCATGATGTTTCGGAATATGGTCTTTGATATGAATGACTCGTTGATAGACCAGAGTATTCACCGCATTCCAGGCGACAGCGGAAGGATAGAATTCCTAAAATCGCATGGGGGTAATGATACGCTCCGGATGATAGAGCGGCACGCGACCCGTCGGGAATACTTCAACCTGGAGGATTCTTCCGCCAGGGTTCAGGTGTTTATCTCTTCTGATTCTGATCATGATTCGCTGGAGCGAATTTTACGACCCCTGGTGTCCAAAATCAAACAGAACCATGGACCTCAAACCTTTGCGATCAAGATCTCCCTGGATTCGCTAAAGATTGCCGACATAGAAAATAAGTTTTCAAAGCTGCTGGGCTCCGCCGGGATCAATTTGCCTTTTCGCGTTCAGTGTATTCAAAAACCCGGACCTACCCCTCCCGATACGCGGCTGATAAAATCATCGTCTCCTGAACAGGTCATTTTCACACCGGCCGGCGATTACTTTCTTGATTTTCCTGATCAACATTGGGTGATCCTTCAAAAGATGAGTCCCCAGATCCTCTTCTCTGTTTTTCTCACGCTGCTTACGATTTCATCCTTTTACATGATGCATCGCACTTCTAAAATGCAGCAACGCCTGATGGGATTGAAAAATGACTTTATCAGCAATGTGACCCATGAACTAAAATCGCCGATTGCAACAGTTAGTGTTGCCATTGAAGCCTTGAGAAACTTCAAGGGCCTTGATAATCCAAAACTGACCACCGAATACCTGGATATCGCACAAAATGAACTCAACCGCCTGACGCTTCTCACCGACAAAGTTTTGAGGACAGCAGTCTTTGAAAATACCGGTGTTGAATTCAAGTCCGGACAAATCGATGCTGAAAGGCTGGTGACCCAGGTACTGAATTCCCTGAAACTTGTTCTTGAAAAAAATCAAACCGTCGTTACCCTTGAAAAAGAAGGAAATGACTTTGTCGTTTGGGGAGGAGCGGATCATCTGGCCAATGTCGTTTATAACCTCCTTGACAATGCATTGAAATATAGCCAGCCTGGCGCCGGAATCACCGTGCGACTGATCAGTTTTCCTAACCGGGTTTCCATTTCCGTCAAAGACCATGGGATCGGAATTCCCGCGGAGTACCAAAAAAAGATTTTTGAGAAATTTTTTCGAGTCCCTACAGGGGATGTTCACAATATCAAAGGCTATGGATTGGGTCTAAGTTATGTAGCAAGCGTTATCCGCAGTCATGGCGGAACTATTGAAGTTGAATCTGAACCGGGGAAAGGAAGTTGTTTCACGATGACACTTGCCAGGACCTTTTAGCAGAAAGCTTCTTTCATGAAGTCAAATGAAAAAAACTAAAATCCTTTATGTAGAAGACGAGCCCTTTCTGGGCAAAATCGTAAAGGAAAGCCTGGAGAGCCGCGACTATGAGGTGACCATGATTACCGATGGCAAACAGGTGATGATCAATTTTGCACAAGAGAAGCCGGACATCTGCGTACTGGATATCATGCTTCCGACCAGGGACGGTTACTCCATTGCGAAAAACATTCGACAGGTTGATCCTTCGATTCCCATTATTTTTGTAACGGCCAAAACACAAACGGAAGATCTGATCAAGGGATTTGAATCAGGCGGAAATGATTACCTGAAGAAGCCGTTCAGCATGGAAGAGCTGATCGTACGCGTCAATAATCTACTGCAGCTAACGCGGAAGTCGACCCCCCCGAATCAGGAAACCATTGTGATCGGGAGTTTTGAATTCCATCCGCACCGGTATGAATTGAAAACGGGTGGACATGCGAGGAAGCTTTCCCATCGCGAAACGGTGCTTCTGCAAATATTATCGGAGCATCAAAATCTAACGGTCAGCCGCAAGGATGTCTTGATGCGTGTATGGGGCGACGATTCATTTTTTAACTCTCGCAATCTCGACGTTTATATCACTAAACTTCGCAATTATCTCAAAGAAGACGCCTCCATTCAGATTTTGACCATCAAAGGAATAGGATATCATTTTTCAGTAAGATGATTTTTCGGCTAAAGTCGTTAGATTTGTTTTGACCTCCTTGCCGTCAAAACAAAGCAATGATATCAAACTGGAAAATCAGGCTTTCCCTGTTTCTCAACTATTTTGTTTTTGCCATCCTTCTTAATAGCGTCGGAACAGTCATACTTCAGGTTCAAGGCAATTATGGTGTGTCCGAATCATCGGCGAGCATCCTGGAAGCCTTCAAGGATCTGAGCATCGCCACCGTTTCATTCCTGGTGGCTTCCTACATCACGCGCATCGGTTACAAAAGAGCGATGCTGATCGCACTCGGCTTTATTTCCCTGGTTTGCCTTCTCATGCCGTCACTGAACAGCTTTGCAATGACCAAGCTTCTGTTCGCTGCCACCGGTACCTGTTTCGCATTGATCAAAGTATCCGTGTATGCTACCATCGGCATCATCACGACCGACAAAAAGGATCACGCCAGCTTCATGAATTTTATTGAATCGTTCTTTATGGTGGGCATCCTGACGGGTTATTTTATCTTCAGCGCTTTTGTGAACGATGCCGAGCCGCATTCAACCTCCTGGTTCAAGGTCTACTATTTGCTCGCAGGGATCGCCACCGTCGCATTTTTACTCTTATTCACCACTTCGCTCGACGAATCTTCAGTAAGGAATACCGAAGCCAAACCATTGATGGAGGATTTTGTTGCGATGTTCAAGCTCGCTATTGCCCCGGTCGTGCTGATCTTTATTGTCAGCGCCTTCACCTATGTGCTTATCGAGCAAAGCATAATGAGTTGGCTGCCGACTTTCAACAGCAGGGTACTCCATCTCCCCACGACGCTTAGCATCCAGATGGCCAGTATCCTGGCAGCCTCCACCGCCATCGGTCGTTTTGCCGCGGGTATTCTTCTCCGCAAAATTCATTGGTTTCTTGTTTTGATTGGTTGCCTGGCGGCTGCCGGCGCGCTGGTATTGGTGGCGATCCCGTTGGCTCAGAAAACAAATGACATGGCTGTGACGGGTTGGGGCTCGGCGCCTTTGGGGGCTTTTGTATTTCCATTAATCGGATTGTTTATTTCCCCGATCTATCCCGCTATCAATTCGGTGATCCTGAGCACACTCCCTCCCCGCCAGCATGGCGCCATGTCTGGATTGATTGTTATCTTTTCAGCGCTTGGTGGTACAACCGGGTCGATTGTCACAGGACACATTTTTGAAGCGTACGGTGGAGAGACCGCTTTTTATTTCTCTCTCGTACCAATCGCTACGTTGATGGGGTGTTTGTTCTTCTTTAACCGGATTCAGAAGAAATCGGAAACAAAAATTCAATTCGTCGCCAGCGGCGGTCACTAGTCGTGTTACCATCCATCGTTTCACGACTTTCAAAAGGCACTATATGAAAAAATTGGAAATACACGAACTAGGCCCACTCTTCGAAGAAGTGCAGCTAAATAATATTTTGGCAGATGGTAAGACCTTTCCCGATTGCCTGCCGAAACGAAGCCTGCAGGAAATAAATTCGGATTATCTGAAAATGAAAGGCAATGCTGATTTTGATTTAAAAAAGTTTACCGCGGAAAATTTTGACCTGCCTAAGGCGTACACCTCCGCTTATAAAAGCGATGTCAACAAACCCGCCAATCAACACATTGAAGCCTTGTGGAAAACACTCACCCGGAAGCCCGACAATGAAAAAGGTTCATTGATTCCTTTGCCTTTTCCGTATGTTGTTCCGGGCGGACGGTTTCGTGAAATTTATTATTGGGACAGTTACTTTACCATCCTTGGATTGCAAGCATCCAAACGCCATGATATGATCCAGCACATGATCGACAACTTCTCTTATCTCATCGATCATATTGGGTACATTCCCAATGGCAACCGGTCGTATTTCATGGGGCGATCGCAGCCGCCTTTTTATTCGGTCATGATCAAAGTTTTGTGTGAGGAACGAGGCGATGAAGTTTTGGTAAAATATATGCACCAGCTGGAAAAGGAATACCAATTTTGGATGGCAGGAACTGATTCGCTTGATTCGTCCCATCAGGCAGTCAGGCGGGTGGTGCACATGCCGGACGGATCCGTATTGAACCGGTATTGGGATGAGAATAACACGCCGCGGCCGGAAGCGTACAAAGAGGACGTTGAGTTGTCCCATCAATCCGAAAGTAACCCCGAAGAGTTGTTTCGTCATTTGAGGGCTGCCGCCGAATCAGGATGGGATTTCAGCAGTCGTTGGTTCAGAGAGGCGGGATCATTTGCCAGCATCCACACAACAGAAATCATACCGGTAGACCTGAACTGCCTTTTGTTTCATCTCGAGCATACCCTTTCGGAAGTCATGCAACTAGCGCATGACACACCGCAGGCAGGTCATTATGCCACCCTGGCTGAGAAGCGGAAAGCAGCGGTTCAGAAATATTGCTGGAATGAAAACGAGGAATTTTATTTCGACTATGACTATGTGGGCCGGAAATGGAAGACGCCCCTTACCCTGGCGGCAGCGTTTCCACTTTTTTTTGGATTGGCCGATGCGCATCAGGCCAAGGGTGTCGCTCAGCAGTTGAAGGAAAAATTTCTGAAAGCCGGCGGGCTTACCACCACCCTGGAGGTAACCGGCCAGCAATGGGATGCGCCCAATGGCTGGGCTCCGCTGCAATGGATTGCCTACAAGGGCCTTCGTAATTATGGATTTGATGAATTGGCAAAGAAGATCAAGACAAACTGGATGGCAGCTAATCTCAAAGTGTATAAGAAAACCGGAAAGATGACGGAGAAATACGATGTCTGGAATGAAGACGGGGAAGCGAGCGGGGGAGAGTATCCCAACCAGGATGGGTTTGGCTGGACAAATGGAGTCTTCTTGGCAATGCAGACCGCTGATTGACCGCTGATTGAAATGATGACGCTGATGGCGCTGATTGACCGCTGATGGAAATGATTAAACTGATGGCGCTGATGAATTTATCAGTTACGAATGCTCTTGTTTTAGTAATCTGGATTTTGCAAAGCGAATGGTGAAATCTTGCTTTGCGGCCTTTGCGCGTACTCCTTTGCTGTCTTTGCGTGAACCCAACAGGTGAAAGTGTTGTTCTGAATTGCGATTTATGAATCATTGTTGACTCTAAAATGAATACACAAAGCACACCGATGCGATGACCGGAAATCCTACTTTGTGCTGACCGCGTTCTATCAGCTTTCCTTTTTGGAAGTTCGCAAAGGCCTCGGGACGAAAGGTGAGCTTCTTCGAAATGGGTATGGAGACACTTGCTTTCAGGGTGGTTAACACATCGAAAGGCAACTCTCCCTCCTTCTCTTCGGCTTCGTGACCGGACCTATGGCTGAACCACTTTTTCATGCCATCGATGCAGTGGGTTTCGGTCAATCCCATTCCAAGCGACCACCGGATATTTTTTTGTGATCTCCATTCAACATCCACGATCCCTGTTGAAAGCATCCACGGCATGATGTGCTTGTTGGTTCTGTCAAATAGAAAGGTTCCATTCCGTTCCGGATAATAGATACTCATCATTTTAAAAGTAGTGCGAAAGGCGCCACGTTGAAACAAGACGGCATTTACCTTTACACCGAAGAGCGCGAGTGTACCGAGGGTGCCCCCAACAATTCCTACGGAGAACTTGTTGGAGATACCATATGAAACTTCACCAAGCAAAATGGGGGGTGGATTTCCTTTGGTGTACGTAGTTAATAGGCCTGCATTGAATCGGTGTCTGGCTGGAAAATAGGAATCATTTTGAATTTGTTTATTGACCAGGCCCGTTTGTGCTCCTGCGAATTGTGACAGGAGGCACAGCATCAGTGTGATAATAGTTTTCATGGCTTGTTTGTTTATAACAAGTCAAAAGTCAGCCCGCAGCGGTTGGAAATGAATCGGTTGTGTGCCTGAGTAAAGAATAAGAATTGCGGATTTTGCAAAAAATCGCAGATTCCAATCTATCAGTTTGAGTTTATGCAAGAAACCCGACAGGCGGGAACGTCAGTTGCGATTTACAATTTTGGGTCTCTTGACCTTGACAGTCCAATAGGTCAGTGAATCCCCGGAATTGGGGATATATTGATGCGCGAGCATTG
>JBGPGZ010000125.1:0-9989 GCA_041484175.1 Cyclobacteriaceae bacterium
CATGCTGATGCGTTAAGGCCGCTGATTCCCTCCGGGATGACGATGCCCGAGATGGCATTGCGTTTTATTCTTTGCAACGATGATGTCCACACGATCATACCCGGCATGAGGAAAGTGAGGAATGTAGAGAACAATATAGCAACCAGTGACGGGAAGAAATTGCTGGAAGCTGTGCGTGTGAAATTGAAAGAGCACCGATGGGACAGGAAGGTGACGGAGTGGTCGCAGTGAGAACATACGGGTAGGATAGGCGTTAATGGCTGTGAAGGACCGTCAAAATCTCCAAATTTTAGCAAAAACCAAGTCTGTCCCCTGCCATTGTGGCACATTTTTTTCATAAAACCCTGTTGGCATAACCATTGAAGGGGGTGCTTGACAATTGAAATCAAAAACACTGAAAATACTATGGGAAAGATTATCGGAATAGATTTAGGCACGACCAACTCATGTGTGGCTGTCATGGAAGGCAACGAGCCTGTGGTGATCGCCAACAGCGAAGGAAGAAGGACTACCCCCTCCATCGTAGCATTTCTGGACAGCGGGAAAGGCGAGCGCAAGGTGGGAGATCCCGCCAAACGCCAGGCCATTACCAACCCCAAGAATACCGTGCAGTCCATCAAGCGTTTTATGGGCAAGAAATACAATGACGTCACCGGCGAAATGAAGATGGTGAGTTATCAGGTGGAAAAGGGTAACAACGACACCGTGCGCATCCGCATTGGCGATCGCTTGTACACACCCCAGGAAATCTCTGCGATGGTTCTCCAAAAGATGAAGAGCACTGCCGAAGATTACCTCGGTACCACTGTAACCGAAGCGGTGATTACCGTTCCGGCCTATTTCAACGATGCCGAGCGCCAGGCCACAAAGGAAGCCGGGCAAATCGCCGGATTGGATGTGAAACGCATCATCAATGAGCCTACGGCCGCGGCATTGGCATATGGTCTTGATAAGAAAAATAAGGATATGAAAATCGCGGTGTACGACCTGGGTGGAGGCACTTTCGATATTTCCATATTGGAATTGGGAGATGGCGTGTTTGAAGTGAAATCCACCAACGGTGATGTGCACCTTGGTGGGGATGACTTTGACATGCGCATCATGAATTGGTTGGCCGATGAATTCAAAGCAGACAAGAACATTGATCTCCGCAAGGACCCGATGGCGCTGCAACGGCTAAAGGAAAGCGCCGAAAAGGCAAAGATTGAACTTTCCAGTTCGCAAGAGACTGAGATCAACTTACCGTATATCACTTCCGTGGATGGCGTGCCGGAGCATCTGGTGAAAAAATTGAGTCGCGCGAAGTTTGAACAACTCTGTGATGATCTTATCCGCCGGACGCTGGAACCTTGCCGCAAGGCGGTGGCTGATTCCGGTGTATCGGTATCGCAAATTGATGAGGTGATCCTCGTTGGTGGGTCCACACGCATCCCGCGCATTGTTGACGAAGTGGAAAAATTCTTTGGCAAAAAGCCATCCAAAGGCGTGAACCCGGATGAAGTAGTTGCCGTCGGCGCTGCCATACAAGGTGGCGTGTTGACCGGTGAAGTGAAAGACGTTTTGTTGTTGGATGTGACACCCCTTTCACTCGGTATCGAGACCATGGGTGGCGTGATGACCAAACTCATTGAATCTAATACAACAATCCCGTCAAAGAAATCAGAAGTTTTCTCAACCGCTTCGGACAATCAACCCTCGGTGGAAATACATGTGCTACAAGGTGAACGCCCGATGGCAAAGGACAACCGTACGATCGGAAGATTCCATTTGGATGGAATTCCACCGGCGCCCAGGGGTATACCGCAGATCGAAGTAACTTTTGACATTGATGCCAACGGTATCCTGCACGTGTCGGCAAAAGACAAGGGAACCGGAAAAGAGCAGAAGATCCGGATCGAAGCGTCTTCCGGCCTGACCGATGCCGAAATCCAGAAGATGAAGCAGGAAGCTCAAGCGAATGCCGAGACGGACCGGAAGGAAAAGGAACGCGTTGAAAAAATTAATCAGGCTGATTCGCTGATCTTCCAGACAGAAAAGCAACTGAAAGAATTTGGTGATAAGCTTTCAGATGTCAACAAAGCCGCCATCAACAGCACGCTTGAAAAACTGAAAGAAGCCCATAAGAGCAAAGACCTCACCTCCATCGACAATGCGATCAATGCCCTTAATGCGGCGTGGCAAACCGCATCTCAGGAAATGTATGCTGCTGGCGGGGCCGGCGCTCAGCCCGGAGCTAATCCGAACGCAGGAACCTCGGATGGCGGAGCACCTAACTCAGGAAACAGCAATGATGTTTCAGATGTGGAATATGAAGAGGTAAAGAAGTAGGCCTCACCCTGGCCCTCTCCGGAGGAGAGGGGATGATCCACTTAGCCTGTCAGGAAGATAGGCGATATAAGAGCAAAACCCCGTTTATGACGGGGTTTTGCTTTTTATGGCTGGAAACTGCGGCTGGTCGATTGCCGGCTCTAAAAGCGGGTTACCAATGCATAACTTTAAGTTATTGAGTAACAACAGCTTCCGGGAATATGAAACTTGTGAACATTGCATTTTTTCTGGCATTGGCCATCGTTTTTTGGTCCTGTGGCGACGATGCCCTAAAAGGCACCTTGACGATCTCGATTACCGACTCCCCCATCGATGCAGATAATGTGCAAAGCGTCAACCTTGTTATTACCAACTTCGAAGCAAGACGCGGTAGTGATTGGAAATCATTACGGAGTTTCGAGCAGCCAGTTGGGATTAACCTCCTGGCATATTCGGGTGGAAAGTCTTTTGCATTGATCGACCAGGACATCGACCCCGGAAAGTTTACGGAGTTGCGCTTCAGCTTGAACCTGGCCGACCGGAATAGTAGCCTGGTCCGCAATCCGCAATGCAATGTTGCTTTTGCAGACGGAACTTCAAAACCCATTTATTTTTTTGACGGTGGCACGGCAGACCTGATTGTTACCCAGGAGTTGGTCGTCGCTTCCCGGCGCCACACTGATTTCACCTTCGACATCGATGTGCGAAAGTCGCTGAGCCTGGATGACCATGGAAATTTTGTTTTCAAACCGGTGGTTCGCATCATTGAAACAACTACGGCCGGGCATATCCAGGCAACGGTCGCAAATTTCAATTCTACGGACAGGGTCGTGGCGTTTGCTTACAAAGCGGGACTATTCTCATCGACCGAAACAGCCGCACCGGCCGCCGGGGAAGTTCGATTCAAAAATGCGATCACTTCGTCCAGGATCTCAAAAGGAAAATTTGGATTGGGATTTTTGGAAGCCGGCAGTTATGACCTGGTCCTGGTCAGGTTCACAGAGACCGGAGAATTTCTAACAGTCCTTGGCCGGCAAAATGGCGTGCCTGTAACGGCCGGTGAGACAATGCAATTGGACCTTGACTTGACCAAGTTAAGCGGGTAAAAATACCTGGTGGCATTTGGCAGTAATTTTCAAAATCCCTGTCAACACATAAAAATTCATTTCTATCTTTGCTGCCTTTATAACCTATTAGCCCTATGCTAGTCGTAAAATTTGGCGGCACCTCGGTCGGCAGACCCGAGCGGATGAAGAAAATTGGTGAGTTGATCCTGGCCATGCCCGGCAGGAAGTTCGTGGTGCTTTCGGCATTAAGCGGAACCACCAACGCGCTGGTGCGTATCGGGGAGCATTTGCTGGGTAAGCAACACACGGCCGCACAACAGGAAATTGCGGACCTCGAAAAGCATTACGTGGCATTCATTCAGGAGCTCTATGCTTCACCGGCTTATAAGGCCATCGGGCAGGAAATTGTAAGTCGTTACTTCAGTCTGTTTCGTCTGCTGGCAGCCGGGCAGTTTGAAGACCGAAGTTATCGTGAATTGTTGGCCCAGGGAGAATTGATCTCCACCGAACTATTTTATCACCATCTTCATGAGCACAAAGTGGACGCCCGGTTGCTACCGGCGCTTCATTTCATGTCCATCGACGAAAACCAGGAACCGGAATTGGATAAAATCGGGGAACGCCTCAGACCATTGATTGAGGCCTTGGGAAAAACCGAAATATTCCTCACTCAGGGTTACATTTGCCGCAACCATCACAATGAAATCGACAATCTAAAAAGAGGAGGCAGCGACTACACAGCGTCCCTGATCGGAGCGGCGATCCGAGCGGAGGAAATTCAAATCTGGACCGATATTGATGGCATGCACAACAACGACCCTCGCATCGTCAAGAATACCCTTCCCATTGCAGAACTGACTTTTGACGAAGCATCGGAGTTGGCTTATTTCGGTGCGAAAATCCTGCACCCCTCCACCATTGTACCCGCGCAAAAATACGGTGTGCCCGTACGCCTGAAAAATACCATGGATGAAAGGGCCCCTGGCACCATCATCAGCAACAAAGGAACTGCCGGACAATTCAAAGCCATTGCGGCGAAGGACCAAATTACAGTCATCAACATCAAGTCCTCGAGGATGCTCCTGGCCTACGGCTTTCTTCGAAAAGTGTTTGAGGTCTTTGAAAAGTACAAAACACCGATCGATATGATCTCAACGTCTGAAGTGGCCGTTTCGGTAACCATCGATGACATCCGCTTCCTTCAGGAAATTGTCGAAGAACTCGAGAATTTTGGCATCATCGAGGTTACCCAAAACCACACGATCATTTGCATTGTTGGTAATAATTTGTCAGACAAAAAATCCGTGCTGAAAGACGTTTTTGATTCCCTCGGTGAAGTTCCCGTACGCATGGTGTCTTATGGAGGAAGCCATAATAACATCTCCATTCTGGTGGAGACGCATCAAAAAGAAAAGGCATTGAACCTCTTGAACGAAGGGCTCTTTGACCTCTGACCGCTGATGCAGATGATACCACTGATTTCAATGATTAATTGATGACGAAAGCCCGAGATGCAACTTACCAGGTGATTGGTCTCATGTCGGGCACCTCGATGGATGGCCTGGATCTGGCGCTTTGCCGGTTTTGGAAAAAAAGAAAATGGGAGTTTAAAATTCAATCTGCCGTTACCATGAAGTATTCCAGGGCATGGAGAGGTCGCTTAGCCGCAGCGCAGCATCTATCCATGGAGCAGTTGCTGGAACTGGATTCGCTGTATGGAAAATTGATCGGTTCGTGTTGTGCAGACTTCATCCGGGCAAGGAAGATCCGTCACCTTGACCTGATCGCCTCGCACGGTCACACCATATTTCACCAGCCTGAACGGGGCTTCACTTTTCAATTGGGCAGTGGCAATGCAATCCATGCGATTACTGGTGTTCCCGTTATCTACGATTTCCGAAGCCTGGATATTTTGCTGGGAGGTCAAGGAGCACCTTTGGTGCCGGTTGGCGACCGCCATTTGTTCGGCTCGTATGACTTGTGTTTGAATTTGGGTGGCATCGCAAATCTTTCGATGGAAAGAAATGATCAGCGGGTTGCCTTTGACATCTGCTTTGCCAACATGGGCCTGAACTTCCTTGCCAGAAATAAGGGCAAAGAGTTTGACCGGGATGGCAAAATGGCGAGCCGGGGAATATCAAACAAACGTCTGCTGAGTGATTTGGCTGCGGCTTATGCAGGGATGCGAAAAAACCGACCGGCGCTGGCGCGCGAAAGCTTTGAGACATTGATTCAACCGTTGCTGGAGAGCGAATCCATTTTGCTCGAGGACAGGATGATGACGTTTTGTCAATCCATCGCGGATGAAATAAATCTAAGTATACCGACAAAGAGAAACAAACAAAGCCTGTTGGCTACCGGCGGAGGAGCACTAAATCCTTTCCTGGTAAAATTACTGCAAAACAAACTGGAGGGAAAGGCGACGGTGATGATCCCTTCCCGCCAGATCATTGAGTTTAAGGAGGCGATGGTTTTTGCTTTTCTAGGCTTACTCAGGGTGCGGGGAGAAATCAACGTTTTAAAAAGCGTGACCCGCGCTACCCGAGACAGTTGTTCCGGCGTAGTTGCCGCCTTATCACCCATGCAATGACGCCGTACACAACACATCAACGCCATCTTAATATCACTTACATCAGTGGTATCACTTACATCAGCGGTATCATTTGCATCAGCGGTATGATTTCATACTTTTAAGCCTCATGAACATCACCGTTGACTACGGAAATACCACCGCTAAGGTGGGACTTTTTGAGGAGGAACATCTCCAAAGAAAGCTACTTTTTCAGGATCCGGGAGAACTGCAATCTTTTTTGGAAAGCACGCCTGCGGAAAACATCATTGTCAGTTCGGTGAGTCATCCGGCCGAAGAAGTGTTGTCATGGTCGGTGGCAACAGGCAAGAAAATATCGCTGTCATACCGTCTGCCGCTTCCCGTAAAAATTTTGTACACCACACCTCAGACCCTGGGTGTGGATCGCATTGCCGCTGTGTGTGGGGCGCTGGAGATATTTCCTCATCGAAATTGTCTGGTCATCGATGCCGGCACCTGCGTCACCTATGAATTTATTGATGCGGATGGCAGTTATCATGGCGGCGGCATTTCGCCAGGGATCGTTATGCGCTTTGAGGCCATGCACCATTTTACATCAAGATTGCCGCTGGTAAAACCTTCGCTTGATGCGCCCCTGGTAGGAGACAATACCGAAGCATGCATGCAGAGCGGGGTTATCAATGGCATGCGCGCTGAAATGGAAGGGATTATCAGGAAATATCTCGACCAATACCCAGACACGATGCCGGTTCTATGCGGCGGAGACGCCCCCTTTTTTGAAAACCAATTGAAACCACCCATATTTGTTGCGCCTGATCTGGTCTTGCAGGGATTGAACAGGATCTTGAAACACAATGTCAATCGCTGAGGAGGGCTTTGGCAACGCTATTGAACTGATGCCCTGATTTGTGGTTGTTTGGCATCAATTTTGGAGACTGGTCTGAGGGTAAACCATTCAGATACAAGGCTGACAATACCGTCAGCCTTCTTTATTGGATTTTCACAGTTATGAAACAATTTTCCGCTGCCCTCTGGATTGCCTTGTTTTATGCTGCGGTGATTTCGGTATCCTCTTCGTGTACGGTAAAAGAGAATACAAAGCCCGTCGTATATGAAGGTCCCCTTTCCGAGGGCGAGGATATAGAAACGCTATACACCGAAAAGGATATCATCAAGCTAAAGATGAAGGCAAAGAAATACAACGAACTCCAAAACGGCGACCGCGAATTCCCGGAAGGGATCTATATCGAATTCTTTGATGCGACCGGAAAACTCACCTCCACCCTGGTGGCCAATCAGGCCTATTTCTTTAAACAAGAGAGCAAGTGGCGCGGTCGGGGAAAAGTAGAAGTCAAGAATATTGAAAAAAACGAACAGCTAAACACGGAGGAGCTTTTCTGGAAACCAGACACCAAAAAAATATTTACGGACAAATTTGTGACGATTAAATTACAAACTGAAATTTTATACGGTACGGGATTGGATGCAACTCAGGACCTCTCTTCCTATACGATTACCAATCCCGAAGGAATCTTTGATGTGAAGGATTAACTATTTCCCCTTCCCGGCGGAAGAATTTGGCGGCACCTTTCCGTAAGTTACCTTCGATATAAAGTCGTATTTTTGCAGACTTATGGTCTTAGTGGACGTCCTCCTGCTTTCCCTGGCAGTTGTTTTTATCATTGTCGGCATTTACGAGGTCATGACATTGGGCATCGCGCATGCCTATTGGGCGATCATGCTATCGGTCATTCTTTTTTTTCTATATACTTATCGTAAAAAAAGATAAGCCGCATGGACACCAGTCTCCTTCCACTCATCTTCACAGCGCTCGTCTTCTCCTTCTTTTTTGCGGGGATCGAAATTGCATTCCTTTCAGCGAATAAATTGCAGATCGAATTGCAGGGAAAACAAGGTGTGCTGTGGGCCCAGATCATGTCTAAATACCTGAAGGACCCCTCTAGCTTTATTGGCACAACCCTGATCGGCAATACCCTCGCGTTGGTTTTGTTTGGCATTTTTACAACTCAGTTGTTTGAACCGGTACTGGTAAAAGTTTTGCCTGGAAGTCTCAATAATGAGGTCTCGGTGCTGATTATTCAAACATTGGCCTCTACATCGATCATCCTTTTTACCGCCGAATTTTTACCAAAGAGTCTTTTTTTGATTAATCCCAATTTCATGCTGGCCATGCTTGCCGTGCCCTTCCGCATCCTTTACTTTCCGCTGTGGCCCATTATGTTCACCATCGTTTCGCTATCCAAGTTTGTGATTGTTCACGTCTTGCAACTGGAGTATTCCGAAGCAAAACCCGTGTTTGGATTAACCGATCTTAATAATTACCTCAAGAACATGTTCAAAGTGAGGCATGAGGATGAGGAGATTGAATTGGATAAAAAAATATTTCACAATGCGCTCGAATTTAAGACGGTAAAAATCCGGGAATGCATGATCCCGCGCACGGAGATCACGGCCGTAAGCCTGGACGAGGGGATCAAAAAACTCAAGGATGCCTTTGTTGACAGCGGTCATTCCAAAATACTGATCTATCGCGAAACCATCGATGATGTGATTGGGTATTGCCACTCTTCAGCACTTTTCAAGAAGCCGAAAAACATTGAAGAAATCCTCACGTCCATTATCATCGTTCCGGAAACGATGATGGCCAATGAGCTGATGGTGCAGTTTATCAAGGAGCGTAAGAGCCTGGCTGTGGTTGTCGATGAATTTGGAGGGACTTCCGGGCTGGTGAGCATGGAGGACGTCATCGAAGAAATTTTTGGTGAGATCGAAGATGAGCATGATGAGGATGACCTGGTTGAACAGAAGCTTGACCATCGAACTTTCATGCTCAGCGCACGGCACGAAATTGACTACCTCAATGAAACGTACGCATGGCAACTTCCCCTGGGAGACTATGAGACGCTGGGAGGGTTGATCCTTTCCTACACGGAAGACTTTCCTGAAGTGGGTGATTCCATATCAATACCACCCTTCAACTTTACGATTCAATCGACCGATGACAACCGGATCGACACCGTAAAAGTCATCGTAGAAAACGAGGGGCAGATCGATTAACCCCGTTTGCACATCATCTCCCGGGTAAGTACCTGAAAATCAATCGAATTAATTGTGCTATTATTGAATTGACCCTTTGCCGAATTCATATTACAGGTTAAATTTGCCCCTCCTTTCAAAGCCTGAATCGTGCAGGACGGGAAGGAGCGAATCACCAAAAATCAAATTAATCAGCTGGTATGGCATTGATAGGAACGTTAAGAACGAAGATGACCAAGTTGGTCGTGGGCTTTGTGGCAATTGCCATGATTGCATTTATTGTTGGCAGTGACTTATTCGGAAACGGTCCCCGTTCCATTTTTGGTGGCAACAAGAATAAGGTTGGGGAAATTGCAGGGCATAGCATTTCACTGGAGGAATACCAAGCCGCCATTCAGGACCGCGAAAACAACTATATTCTGAGCGCGGGCCGGCAGCCCGGAGAGCGTGAGCAACCTCAAATTCGTCAAGAAGCATGGGAACTCCTGGTCTTGAGGTATGCCATCACGCCACAGTTTGATAAAGTCGGCGTGAAGGTGACCAGCGATGAAGTCTGGGATATGGTCCAGGGCAAGAATATGGATGACAATCTGAAGAATTCATTTGTAGACTCTGCCGGAAAATTTGACCACAACCGGCTCATGACCTGGATGAAAAACCTTGACCGGCCTGAGATGATCCAGGACAGAATGCGGTGGAATATATACAAGCAGAGCCTGGTTCCCGGACGAGAACGCCTCAAGTATGAATACTTGTTGACGAAGACCAATTATGTAACCGATGCCGAAGGAGAACGCGATTATCACAACCAGAATGACGTTGTAGAGGCTAAATACCTGTATGTTCCTTACTTCGCGGTGAGTGACTCCCAGGTTACGGTTTCTGATGCTGAATTGAAAACCTATTACAACAAGTACAAGGAAAAATACAAAGTCGATCAGACGCGCAGTCTGAGCTACGTTACTTTTCCGGTGGTGGCTTCACCCGAAGATTCTGCTGCCCTCCAG
>JBGPGZ010000126.1:0-9874 GCA_041484175.1 Cyclobacteriaceae bacterium
CTAAAAGTGCGCGCAAGACCTAGGGCTGCCTGCTTCGAGGATTGAGGACCGATTTTTGCCGTTGCTGGAACCCACAGATCTGTGGGAAGCCCGATCCCTGCATTGGTGAGCAAATGAATATATTGTTGCATCGTGGCATAGGAGACCTTTAATGACCAGTCCCGGGACAGCAAGAGTCTAGCCGCGACTCGGGGCTGCAATGATGAATAGTGTTTCTCATCTACAAAAAAAGCGGAGGCATGAAGCCCTGCATTTATTCTCAGTTTTGATGTCAATTCCCAGTCGTCCTCTGCATATGCAGATAGTTCATTTGCATGTGTGCGATTTGATGAAACATCCTGTGATTTCAATGTTTCAGTTGATTGAAGTGCGAGCACTCCTGGAGTGAAATCGTGATGGATCGCGTGCGCGCCAAAACGGATGTAATGACTCGGGTTTGGAATAAAATCAAGATCAAACCGTCCAGCAAAATCGCGTATTCCAGATTGATAGTTATAGCTGTAAAACTGATTTTCAACAAAATCCGATGCCATATGGGTTGTTGTATTGCTTGTCTCGTTAATAACCTTTAAGCGATATTGGCTAAAAGTGGCGGAAAGGTTGGAGAACAATTTCTTGTTAAAAATATGGTTCCACCTTGCCGCCGTGATCAGATTGCCCCACATCAATTGCGAACTGCTATTTGAAGTGTACGCTGTATCTCCTCGCGTGAACGACTCCTTACCGCCTGACGAAGCCTTGTCATTGCCGACGTAAGCGCTCAGGTATATCCGATTGTGATCGTTAATACGGTGGTTGATTTTCGCATTTAGGTCGTAGAAATAATAATCATCCGATACGCCCTGCGTTTGTTTGTTAATAATGGTTGCTTTAAGCAGGTTTAAGTAGCTCCGCCGTACGGAAATGATAAAAGAGGTTCGATTTTTTTTGATAGGGCCTTCGATTACAAACTTGGACGAAATAACCCCTATGGATCCTTGTCCGTGAATTTTGCTTTCGTTCCCCTCTTTCATGCTGATGTCGACTACTGAAGAAAGTCTTCCTCCATAGCGTGCTGGAAATCCGCCCTTTACCAACTCAACGTGATTAATAGCATCGGCATTAAATGTGGAGAAGAATCCGTAGAGATGCGAGGCGTTATACACTGGCACCCCGTCAAGCAGGATCAGATTTTGATCAGGTCCACCGCCGCGCACATATAAGCCACTGCTCCCTTCGTTTCCGCCTTGAACACCGGGCAGCAACTGGAGAATTTTTATGACGTCCGTCTCCCCCATCAGCGAGGCAATCTTTTGATCTGATCGATAGGTATCGTGACCGTACTCATGCGGCTGCTTTCCTGAATTTTATCTGTCCTGTCTGCGCTTACAACGACTTCATTGAGCATCATTGCATTGTGCATCCTTACTAAGATCAGCGTGTCTTGGCGCAATGGAAAATGAATAGTTTGCCGATAATAGCCTACGTAGGAATAAATAAGAGACACAGAATCGGAATTTAACGTTAGGCTATAAAAGCCGTAGACGTTGGTAGTGCTTCCATACCGATTCTTACCTTCCTGAATTGTCGCACCAATCAGGTTTTCACCCGTGTCTGCATCACGCACATACCCGCTGATGGTGATTTTTTGGCCTGAAAGGGTGAGGTCGAATAAAAGGAATATGAGGGTCAGCAAATTTCTCACTAATCGCTCTGGTTTTATTTTGGAAATAAGTTACTGATTTAATAAGAAAATGTGATTAGTTTTCGGAACCTAATCAATGAGCCTCCCGACTGCCGGGAAAGGTCTAGGGGCTTTTATAACCTCCAATGAAAATCCTTGGACGATCCGACCGCGTGGATCTGCCCGGCCTGGGCCTTACCAACATTCATGCTAAAATTGATACGGGCGCATACACCTGCAGTCTTCACTGCTCGCGCGCCGAGATCGTGGATGGAAAATTGGAATTCGTGTTGCTGGATGAAGAACATCCTGAATTTACCGGAATGAAGTTCGTGTTTGATAAATTCGGCAAACGTGAAATAAAAAATTCATTTGGCGAAGCCGAACGGCGCTATGTGATCAAGACAACGATAAGAATTCACGCTCAGACCATCAAAGCCGAGTTTTCGCTAAGCGACCGCGACAAACTTCGATTTCCCGTTTTATTGGGTAGGAAGATCCTGAGGAACCGTTTCCTGATCGATGTAACTGAAAAAGACTTATCTTTCAAAAGCAAAAAGTCAGGTTGACCGGTATCCAACCATCGGGGTCCGGTTAAATTGTTTTTTTATCATGATCGATTTCACTTTAATCGATTGACTGACATCAGGCTATGAATATTGGCATACTTTCCAGGGATTCAAAACTCTACTCTACAAGGCGACTCAAGGAAGCCGGCGAGAAGCGCGGCCACAAAGTAGAAATTATCGACCACATGAAATGCGTCCTTCTCATTGAAAAGAAAAACCCGATGGTTTGGTATAATGGCCGCCGCCTTGATTATTTCGATGCCGTTATTCCCAGGATCGGAGCTTCGGTCACATTTTATGGCGCTGCGGTGGTCCGCCAGTTCGAAATGATGAAGGTTTTTACTGCCGTGGAGTCCCAAGCGCTGATCCGCTCACGCGACAAACTGAGAAGCTTGCAAATTCTTTCCCGCGCAGGGCTTGGCATGCCAAAGACTATTTTTATGGATTACTCAAAGGATACAGAAGGGGTGATTGAAGCCGTGGGCGGCGCGCCCGTCGTCATAAAAGTATTGGAAGGAACACAAGGTCTCGGGGTCGTTTTGGCAGAAAATAAAAAAGCGGCTCAATCCGTGATCGAAGCATTTCACGGCGTGAAAGCAAGAATCATAATCCAGGAATTTATCAAAGAAGCAAAAGGCGCCGATATCCGTGCCTTTGTAGTAAACGGAGAAGTCGTTGGTGCCATGCGCAGGCAGGCGCGCGACGGAGAATTCAGGTCGAATCTTCACAGGGGTGGAATCGCCACGGTGGTCAAACTCAACCGGCACGAAAAACACGCCGCCGTCTATGCTGCGAAAAGAATGGGACTCGCCGTTGCAGGCGTCGACATGCTCCCATCGAATCGCGGCCCCTTGGTCATTGAAGTTAACTCATCGCCAGGTCTTGAGGGAATTGAAACGGCCACCAAAGTGGACATCGCAGGAAAGATCTATCAGTATTTGGAGAAACATGCCGGGAAAAAGACGATTCAAAAAGACAAGATCAATGCCTGATGAAAGAAGTTAGCATCGCCGGACATTCCATCAGTCCGGGAGAGTTTAAAGAAATCAATATCAACATTGCGCGATTGCCATCGCGGACGCAAATCGACACCCCCATTTATGTTTATCGCGCCAGGGAAGAGGGGCCCGTACTTGCCCTGACCGCCGGGATGCACGGCGACGAAATTAACGGAATGGAAATCGTGCGGAGGATAATCGATGGCGGTCACAATCGCGTAAAACGGGGTACCGTTGTTTGCATGCCCATCATTAACGTGTACGGCTTTCTTAACTACTCGCGCGATGTGCCAGATGGAAAAGATATCAACCGGTCATTTCCAGGAAGCAAGACCGGCTCGCTGGCGTCGCGCGTCGCTTATCATCTAATGAAGGAAGTAATCCCCTTTGTCGACTATGGCGTTGACTTTCATACAGGAGGCGCCATGCGTACCAACTTTCCGCAGGTGCGTTGCGTCATGCACGATCCCAAAAACGTCGAGTTAGCCAACGCCTTCCATGCGCCGTTTACGATCGACTCACCCTTTCGTCCGCATTCGCTCCGGCAATCTGCCGCAAAGCTCGGGAAACATATTATTGTCTTTGAAGGTGGTGAGTCGCTGCGATTTGATCAGCAGGCTATTGAAGAAGGTATCGGTGGCACCTTGCGCCTGATGAAGCATCTCAAAATGATTGACTGGTCTCCAGAACCACTCTTTGAAAATAAAATTGTTTGGAGCTCCACCTGGGTGCGGGCCAAAACAGGAGGGTTATTCCAGTCTGTCATCAAGTGCGGTGACATGATACACAAGAACCAATGGCTAGGTACGATGACCGATCCGTTCGGGGAGTTCAAGGAAGAAATCAAATCTCCCATAACCGGGTACGTGGTTGGCTTGAACAACATTCCTGTAGTAAATGCAGGAGATGCGCTCATGCATATTGGGGTGGATAATTATTGCAGGATTGATGGAGGGGGGGAGGAGGATCGGTGATCGGTGATCGGTAATCGGTGATCGGTATTCGGTATTCGTGGTGCGTTAATCCTGTAAATCCTTTAATCCTGCCTGCCCCGACTTTTGTCGGTGGACCATCCTGATCGGTAATCGGACAATTTGTGACTAGTCTAGATACTCAAGACCTGAGACTTGAGACCCCGTACCTCGTACCTGTTTGTAATCAGAACTTCGGACAAGGAATGATCAACTTGTCCTTCGGTGGTTTGCGCGGATCACGCGTAGACCATGAATACATGATGCTAAATTCATGGGCTCCACCACTGGAGGGGCCCAGCTTGGAAATCGTGAAATCATAACTATACCCGATGTTAAGGATATCCTTTGGGCCGTGTTTTGTTAATCCCACCAATAAAACGACCGATTCATTGTTGGCAAAACCATTCACTTTCTTAAATGGTACACCGCGATACCATGTACCGATGATCAACGGCTCAAAGGTAAAATACATACCGAGGTCCATTTGATCCCACTGACCCTGGTGGCGATATTGAACGGTGGGTGCAACGCTTCGCTCCTGGGGGATTGAGTAGACCCCGGTTTTCATAGTCCCCTCTTTGAAAAAGAATTTGTAGCCGGCGTGGGCTGAAATTTTCATCGGCAACTTGTCGTTTCCGCCAACCAGGGATTGGTTGGGCTGCGTTATATGAAACGCGGAAACTCCCAACCAGGCATTTTGACTGTATAGCAGTCCTCCCATAGAAATATCAGGAAAGAACTTTGATTGACCCGTGTTTAAGTTCTCAAGGGAGGTGGGACTCTTGACGTTGCCGGTGGCGGGATCGAATTGATCTCCAAAAGTAAGCTTGTCAAAATTGATCGACCGGTTATACACGGCTGCCTGAAACCCGGGGCGAAAGGAAAATTTCTTTGTCAGCTGGAGGTCATAGGAATATTGAACACCGATGCTGGTTGAAGTCATGCCAAAAACTCCTTCCCGGTCCCGGTTTATGATTACCCCAACCCCGCTGTTCTTCTCTTCAATGTAAACATCGCCAAAGGCGGAAAAGGTTGTGAAATTGGCATCGATGGCCGGCCACTGATTACGGTAGTTTATCCCCACCCGGTTTTGTCCTGTCGACCCGGCAAAGGCAGGATTGAGGTATAACGGGGCCGCGTAGAACTGGGAAAATTGAGGATCCTGTGCTGTTACCCTTTGACAGGCTAAAAGGATTAATAGACCGAACAAAAGCACGTACCTATACAACACGTTGGGGTATTTCGAATCCTCCATCAAAGCAAATTAATGGGTTTATGAACATTAAAAAAAGTGTTTATCGACAAATAGGGTGGTTTCATCCACTTAACGATATTTTCGATCAAATTGTATTACTTTAGTGTAGTTTGACGTTTTATATTTCGGATGATTTTTTTTCTTAGGTAGTTTGGGTAAGAGGAACGACAGTTTTCATAAATGAACCGGATAGGAAAAGTTTTTTTTGTGATGATGGGCTTGTTGGGGTCGACCTTTGCACTCGCACAAAATCTTTCACAACACAACTGGTACTTTGGGAATTCCACCAATGGCATCCGGTTTAACAGGGCCAGTAACAAACCCACCCTCGTCAACAATAAGGCGATTCCATTTGGCACCGGCGGAAGCGCTGTGGCAACGGATCCCTCAACGGCTAACCTCTTGTTTTATACCGATGGAAACATCGTGTACGACGCTACGCATGTAGCCATGCTAAACGGATCGGGACTGAACGCTAATGCCTCCGCCAACCAACCCGTGGCCATCTGCGCAGCTCCAGGCCAGCCCAACAAGTATTTTATCTTTACCAGCTCCTCCAATTTTACCACCGGTGGCGCTGTCAGCTCGAGTGTGGTGGACATGGGGTTGTTTGGCAATGCTGTGTTCCCTTCACCCGCACTGGGCAATCTGGAAAATCCAAAAAACGTGGCCGTCACCGGGTTGTCGAATCGCTCGGAAGGGATGATCATTGTCCCTCATTCCAATGGCACGGACTTTTGGCTGATCACGCAGCAGGTAAGTTCACAAAATTTTTCGGCTACCCTGATTAATGCCGCCAGCTATACCGGAACTTTTAACACCATTGTATCATCCGGATTCGGATTCCCCACGACGATTGCCAGCTTTTCTTATTTCAAGCAAACAAAAAAATTGGCCGTCTCACCACAAGACCCAAGTACGGATGCAATGATCCTGAACTTCAATGATACAAACGGGGCAATCACCTTCGACCGGTATATCTTCAATTCCGGCAAACCCACGACCGGCAATCAATCGATTTATGATATCGAGTGGGACCCGAAAGGACAATATCTTTATTTGTCGCGCACCGGCGAACCGGGACTCAATGCAGATGTTCTTCAGTACGACTACCTGAATCCCGGCATCACCCTTTTATCGGTTTTGTCGACGCCGGTTTTCAGAAGCTATGGTTTACAAATCGCCCCCGATACCGCAATCTATTACCTCTATCAGGCCGCTGCCGGCGGACCCTTCCTGGTGGACACCTTTACAAAAACGGATACGGCAGCCGCAGGGGTGAAACGGAAGACGATACCCCTTGGAAATTCTAACTTCAATGGAACACAGTTCCCTGAGTTCTTACCAAAAGCAAAAGTAAACTTAACTGCCAGCTTTACTTTTACCGGTACCTGCCAGAATACGCCTACAACATTTTATCCCACCATCACACCCAATGCAGACAGTATACAATGGACATTTGGCGATGGATCGGATACGACTGCCTGGAGCCCGATTCACACCTATGCACAAGCGCAGACATTTAATGTTTCAATGATCGCTTACTACCAGGGTGATACCGCATCGGCTAAACTACCCGTAACGATCAAGGCATTTCCTCTGAAGTTGACGTTGGTCCAGGATACAACCGCCTGCAAAAGCGAATTTCCGCCGCCCCGCGGTTCAAGTTCACCGATCCAGTTTTCAGTAAAAGTAAAAGCGACTGGCGGAACGCCCACCTCTTACACCTGGTCGAATGGCAATACAGGTCCTATCCTCAAACCCGACTCCGCCGGATATTACTACGTAGTAGTGAGCGATGCATCCGGGTGTTCGACTTATGCGGGAGTTAATGTGAAAGAGTATGGCCTGCAAGATCAGCGGCAAAACATCTGGTACTTTGGGAACAAGGCGGGGATCGACTTTAACGTAAGTCCTCCAAAGGCACTCAACAACAGCGCGATGGACGCACCGGAAGGTTGCGCTATTGTTTGTGACCGGAATGGGCAAACTATCTTCTATACGGATGGCGACAAGGTATATGACAAGACTAACACGCAAATAGATGTTGGCATTGGGGGTGATCCTCTGTCGACGCAATCTTCCATCATTTTTCCCGTGCCCGGGGATGAGACACTGTATTACATTTTCACAACCCAGGCGATCAACGGTACATCTCAAAACGAATTGAGGTACTCTCTTTTTGATCTGAAACAAAATTCAGGCAAAGGTGCAGTAACACAGAAAAATGTTCTGATGTTTTCCAAGAGCACGGAACGTGTTACCGCTAACGGCAACTGGGTGGTCGTGCACGAGTACGGCAATAATACCTTCAGAGCATATCGGGTTTCCAGCAGCGGGATCGCGGATCCTGTTTATACCGCGATCGGTTCTGATCATTCATTTCAGCGTCAGCAAAACGGCGAAGGCTATATGAAACTGGGGCCGCGGAATAATCTTGCAGTCGCACTGTCAACTCCCGGAACAAGTAATTTTGTTGAGCTCTTCCACCTTAATGATTCTACCGGCACACTGACCAACTACCGCAAAATCGATTTGAAAGAACCTGCGGGCCAAGTTTATGGAATTGAGTTTTCACCGGGTGGAAATAAGGTGTTTGCCACCATAACCGGTACGCCATCTCCCTCCACCATTTTTGAATACTCGCTGGATTCCCTGGAGAAGCCTCATTTCAAACAGAAATTATCTGTTCCTGCTCAACTGGGTGCGATTCAACTCGCGCCCAACGGACAAGTTTATGTAGCTGCGAATGATGCCGCTCACAATGGATTTTTGGGAACCATCGCGGCGAATGACGATACCACAAAAGTCTCTGCCTTTCAATTGAATGGATTTGCGTTGGCAGCTGGCACGAATAGCAGGCTTGGATTGCCTAACTTCAGACAGCAAATAACCAATGCTTTTGGAGGGCCTATGTTCACGTATACCGGCGTTTGTGTTGGCGACTCAACCCATTTCGCCGGCACGGCTACCGACGCCATCGACAAATTTCAATGGTCCTTTGGGGATGGCGGAAGTTCAACTCAAGCAAGCCCTGTCCATTTGTATGGCGCCCCCGGTCTCTATACAGTTTCCATGCACCTGACTAACCGCTGTAGCCTCGACACAATATTGGTTCAGAAGGTGACTATTTTTGCGCCACCGCCCCCTCCGACCGTGCCACCGGCAACGGCACTATGCAACGGCCCTGTCAATTTGAACGCCAACTCGGGAAACCTCCCGGGACTTACTTATTTGTGGACCAATGGGGATACAACAAAAATAGTGGTCATAACCCAGCCAGCTTTTATTTCCGTAACCAATACCGACCAGAACGGCTGTCACTCGACAGCGCAGGCAATTGTCGCAGACAACCGGCCGCAGGTTGCCTTAGGGCCGGATTTGACAGTCTGTCAAAATAATAATACGCCCGTGCTCGACGCCCAAAACCCGGGTGCTACTTTTGTTTGGAAAATCAATGGGGTCAATGCAAGCACCATTCAAACCCAGGCCGTTGACACTTCGCTTCCCGGAATTTTTGTCTACAGCGTAATTGTAACAGATCCGTTTACCTCGTGCACGGTGACCAGTCAAAAAACATTTGCCGTTATGGTCTCACCGTCATTTGTTTTGAGCGGCACGAACCCTACCACCTGCAACGCAGCCGATGGAACCATCCAGCTTCAATTGAATACTTCCGTTCCTCCGGCGGGCCCTTATTCCTATTTTCTTACAGGCCCGAATGGATTCAACCAACAAGGTATCGATCAAGCGGCGCCATCCACCATCGGTCCGATCGCCGGACAAAAAGCCGGTGTTTTTTCCGGTATCGTCACCGACCAGGTTTCAGGATGCACCATTTCCAGTGCATTTGGATTAACGGACTCGCCCTTTACGGCCGTAGCCGCAGCGCAACCTCCTAATTGCAACCCCGTCACAGTCCGTATCACCAGTACAGCCACGGTCTTTCCTCTGACATACAGCGCAACCAATAATGCGACTGGACAAGTTACCAATGGCAATGCGCCTTCAGCGGCATTTAATATGACCCCGCTTGGCCAGGGAACGTATACCATCCAAATAAGCGACGCCAGCGGATGTATTTTTGTTATCAATAATTTTGCGGTGACTCCATCAACACCCCCCACCGTTACCTTGACCCCCAATATTTGCACATCACCTCCGACCATCAAAGCAAGCGGATCAAGCAATTACACATGGACCACGAATGTCGCGGGAAGTATTGTAGGATCAACATCGGGACCTACGATCCAGGTGCTTCCCGGTGCCGGCCTTGTTACCTACACGGTGACCGCATCCCCAGGCGGATGTCCCGGAACGCAAAGCATCACCGTTGATCTGAAGCCTGTTATTACACCGACCTTTGTGCAAAGCACGCCTTGCGCTGCGCAGATCGTTCTCACTGCATCGCCTAC
>JBGPGZ010000127.1:0-9838 GCA_041484175.1 Cyclobacteriaceae bacterium
CGCAAAAAAAGAATCGGGTGTAAATGTCAAGGTAAACAGGGTCTTACCGTTGACGAGCGACTTTACGAATTTAGCGGGGTCCGTAGCGGATGAGTTGCCGGTCGCCGGATTTACATTTGATTTGGCATCGGGTCCATTGGGAATCCATACCCACGCCCATGCTGCCGTCAAATTGGCAAGGGAAGTGCCCGTCGCGTCGTATGTCACCGTAATGGATGTGTTGGTCTTGAAAAGCGCAGGTGTGATGGTTGGATCAAGGGGCGTACCATTGCCAAGCGCAAACTGCGATACATAAAAAAGACAAACTGCGGCGAAGATTTTCATGAGTACCCGATTCAATCAATTGTAAATAAGACCAGGGGCCGAGACCCCTGGTATTTTTACAACAACTATTTAAACCCATTTACTTTAAGAAGTAGTACTCTCCCGTAAGAGAATTTATGGTCACAAAATATTTTCCGGCCTTGGCTGGAATATTGGGTCCATTGAGAAGTCCTATCCCTGAAGGGAAAAGGGACCCTCCCCAGTTGATACCCCAGTCACCCGTCTTCCGGAATTTGGTATCGCCATCGTTCATGGTTACAATTTGAGAGAACAGATAACTATTATTGGGATTTTTGGTGAGATTGACATCCGTGTTCCAGTCTGAGGCACCAGGCCCGATCAGACTCACGCCCGCATAATTTCCTGAGGTGGCGGTGGCTCCAAAGGAATACTCGCCCGATACATCATTAAACCAAACAAAATAGGTATTGCCTTTTGCGTTGATGTTATCACCATTGATCACTCCGCTGCCGGAGGGGAAAGCAGTGCTGCCCCAGTTGGTAGTCCAGTCATGGTTTGCCCTGAACTTCACGCCTCCAGCGGTAAGGCTGACCGTCCCGGTCCAGATGTGCGGATTAGATCCGTCCTGTGTCAGATCGGTGTCGGTGTTCCAGCCACCGGCTGTTGCGTCACCAATAATGCTGACAGGACTAAAAGTGGTCCCGGCTAATGCTTTAAATTCAGAAGCTCCTGTTTGATCATTAAAGGTGACTTTATAGTAGCCGGCGTTTGCAATCGGGATGTTGGGCCCATTGAGCGTCCCGTTGGTTCCCCAGTTTGTCGTCCAATCGTCCGATGCCCGGAATTTTGCATTGGCTGCGGTGAGGTAGATCACCACGGTCCACGTGTGCTTATCAATCTTTTTCGGATCCGCCAGGTGCATGTCCGTATCAGTACCCCAGCCTCCGGGTGTAGCGTCGCCGATAATGCCGACCGTACAATAATCGCCACACTCGCTCACCTGATAGGTCGTGATCGTGCGTTCAATTGCATTTGAGTATAACGTGTCCTTGGCAAAGCTGTTGACGGTAGACCGCAGTCTCAAGTGCACCTTCGCCTTCGTAAAGCCGGGGATCCCCAGCCCCAGGACCGAGTTATTAAATTGTTCAACGGTCACAGCGAGGTTATCGGCAGAAGATGTACCCAAGGCTTTTGCATGTTTGAAATTACTGCCCGTGTCTATTTGAACAACATAATCGGTGGAAAGTTGTACGTCCCCGTAACTTGTACGTTGCCAGGTAAACGTCTCGTAATTATCAGCGGCTTTATCAACGGTAAATACCATCGGATCCTTTGTTGCTGCATTGGTCAACACCGGGCTCGTATACGTACTTTTGTCGCCGAGGACGGGGCCGACATTTTCTGTGGCACAGGCTGCCATTAACGCCACAATCAGCATCCCCAGCACTTTATTCCAATTCAATTCTCTAAGATTTTTCATAATCGCAATCGTTTCAAGTGGTTAATAGCCAGTGTTCTGATTCAAAGTTGGATTGGCGGTGATGTCCGCTGTGGGAATCGGAAATAAATTCCGAAAGGCATCGGTAGCAATCCCGTTTTTCGCGTTGCCTTTCCAGGGCCATAGATATGTGCCACCGGTAAACAATCCGTAGCGGATCAAATCCGTCCTGCGGTGTCCTTCCCAGTACAGTTCCCTGCCTCGCTCATCGAGGATAAAATCCAGCGTAAGCTGACCCGAATTGATATTCGCAGAAGTATTGCCATAGGCGCGCGAAATTACCTGATTCACATACGTCAGCGCCTGGGCTGCGGTGCCGCCCGTTCCCTGGCGCAATACTGCTTCTGCATACATCAAATAAGCATCGGCAAGACGGAACATAGGATAATCCGTATCAACGAAATCCGGAACTCCGCTGGCCGAAGGACCGCCGGCAGCCGTGAGGTTGGAGAACTTCTTGATGGCATACCCATCGGTAAAGGTGCCAATGTCATTGATCGCAAGGCTCTGTCCCGGCGTATAAAACTGAGCTCTCTTGTCCGTTGCACCGCTGGGGTCCGAAAATTTACCTACGAAAGAAGAAGTTGTACGCGTTCCACCCCATCCGCCAGCAAGACCAAAATTAGCAGGGGTCATCGATCCGCCAATCTGGGCGTGGATGATGTAGTCCATCCCGCCATACGATTGGGTGTGAGCTCCGTCGTAGGTAATTGGAAAAATGATTTCCGTGCTCGTGTGGTTGTCTGCGCTGAAGTTGAGAATATAATTGCTTACCAGTGAATACTTGCCCGACGCAAATATCTTGTTCAGTGCGGTGAGAGCCTCCGTATACTTGGGCGTGTTGATGTAAACCTCTGCATTCAAATACAATTTAGCCTGCAGCATCCACAACGCGGCCTGATCTGTCCTTCCATATTCAAATCCCGGTGCTCCCAATTCGCTCTCAATCGCGGTCAGTTCAGAATCCAGATATGCAAATAACTCGGCCCGCGTGGTTTGCTTTGGATTAAAGGCACCTGCTTTATCCGCTTCCGTCACGAATGGCGGGTTGCCGAACATATCCAACGTGTGCCAATAGGCAAGCGCACGGATAAATCTTGCCTCTGCGTTATACCTTTTTATTTCAGGATCCGTAGAGCCGGACGTAACCCTGATAAACTCGTTGGAAATCGTTACGGTGTACATTTCCCTGGAATACATGGCCGCGATAAACACATCATTGGCTGTCCAATTCTGCCAGTGAAAGTTCTTGACCGTTTGGTCATTCCAGGCGATCACCGCTTCATCGGTTGTCAATTCCTGGCAATTCCACAACTCACGCAGATAGACGCCAAATCCTTCGTCCAGCCCCGATATGTCTGAATTGCCGGACGGGCCCTGCTGCCCGCTCACGGCAAAGCTGGCGTACAGTTTGGCCAACCCCGACAAATAGTCACCGGTTGTTTTATATACTGTAGCCGAGGTCACTGCCTTCGATCCCAGATCCTTGGGGTCCAGATCACTAAAGCATGAGGTCAATAACGAAACAATCGCAAAGACCACTATGATTGATTTTGTTAGTTTCATATCTATACCTTTTACAGATTGATTAATAAGATAAGTTCATACCGACCATGAAGACACGCGGACGAGGATAGATGTTGTTGTCAATGCCGCCGTCCACTTCCGGATCAAGGCCATGGTACTTGGTTACAATGAATGCATTCTGCACCGTAAGACTAAACCGTGCCTTTAGCTTTTGCGTAAACAGCTGACCCACACTATAGCCAAGACTCATGTTATCCATCTTAAAGAAGGATGCATTTTCCACATAGTAGCTCGAATAGTACTGTGGATTGATGAATTCCGTGTCATGGATCCGGGTAGGTACGTTGTTGAAAAAGCCCGCCTGGTTGTAAAAATTGGAACTGTAGAACGCTTTGGAAGATAGATTATTATTATAGACGTAATTGCCAAAGCTCACCCTGCCGGAGAAATAGAAATCCCACTGTTTATAGTTGAAGCGCGAGTTTACACCCAACAGATAATCGGGCTGCGGCTTGTGGTAGCGGATCTTATTCAGGTTGTTCGCCGTGATTTGTCCGCCATTCCCCGTCACGTCCACATAAACTCCTTCAAGCGGTCTGTTCTGCGGATTGTAAACCTGCTGGTACACCAGGAAAGAGTAAATCGGATAGCCGACCTGGATATTCTGGATGGTTGTTCCAACACCTCCTGAAATGCCGCCGGTTAATATACCCGGGTAAGTAGGGTCATTGGTCTTGAGCAACTTGGTGACCTTGTTCTGATTGTGCGAAGCGTTGAAACCAAAATTCCATTCAAAATCGCTCGTCTTGACGACTTGCGCGCGGAGGGCAACCTCGATTCCCTTGTTTTCCAAATTACCTACGTTGGTAAACAAATAATTTGAAAAATTGCTTCCCAAGGGAACGGGGATCTGATTGATCAGATTGGTCGTTTTCTTCTGATACCAGTCAACCGAACCGGTAATCCGGTTGTTCAGAAATCCGAAGTCCATGCCGATGTCGGCCTGGGCTGTCGTCTCCCATTTGATGTTGGCATCATATGCCTGAGGGCGAAGCGTATTGACAAAATTATTGCCAAACTGATACTGCGCAGTGGCCGTGCTTTGTTGGTAAAGCGCCAGGTAAGGATAGGAAATATTTTGGGCTTGTGAACTTCCCAGGCTCTGTATCGCCGAGCCGATATCCTGGTTACCGGTAATTCCATAACTACCTCTTAATTTCAGATCAGAAAGAAATTTGACACCGGCCATAAACGATTCCTTATTGATTCTCCATCCAAGCGCCACCGATGGAAAGATGACAAAGCGATTTTGTTTGGCAAAACGGGAGGAGGCATCGTCCCTGAAAGAAGCGGTCAATAAGTACCTGTCGGCATAAGAATAATTGACCCGTCCAAAGAAAGAGAGCAAGTAATTTGGATTGGGGACATAATGCCTGGGCACCTGGGTCGTTCCGTCAGGTCCGACTTCATAGTCTGTAAAATTGGTGCTGCCGGAAGGCGGATCATTGCGCGCAAAATTTGTTCCGTATCGCTCAAAGCTTTGGTATGAATAGCCGGCGGTTACATCGATGCGATGCCCTCCAATTTCTTTGATATAATCGGCGTACAAATCGAGAAGTCTGGATCTGTTGATACCTGTGTAATTGATTCGCTGACCCAGACCGGATCCATACGTAAAGGCGGCATTGTTTGGCGCATTGTTATGACCCGTTGACGTTGAATAGTCTGCGCCGGCATTCATGGTTAATTTTATCGCGGGGAAAAACCGCAGCCGGTACTCCAATTTCAGATTGCCGATACCACGGTAAACATTGGAGCGGTTATCGGTTTGTTGGATGAGTGCAACCGGATTGGCAGCCCCGATGGTGATCGGGTTGCCGTTCGGATTCATGGCTCCGTTGCTCAAGGTATCGGCCGTTCCAACCCAGGTGAAATAGCCGCCCCACCTGGTGTTGTCGTTGAAGACTGGTTGGGTAGGGTCAAATGAAACCGAGGATCCCACAGCGCCGGTGTTGCCAAAATTTTGTTGCGTGTTCATGCCCTTCATCGTAGCCGTAACAAGCAGGTCGCCATCAAGGAATGTCGGGGTTAAGTTGATGTTCAGGGAATTCCTGGTAAAATTGGTAGTCTTGAGAATACCGGCCTGATCGGTAAATCCATACGAAACGCGGTAGGGCAAATTCTTATAGGAGCCCGACACACTTAAGTTGTGATCATTCGAGATGGCCGTTTGATAAACCTCCCTTTGCCAATCCGTGTTGGCAGTTCCCAATCGGTTGACGATCTTTTGCGTAAGCCCCGATAACTTGACAACATTTAACAAATCATTGGCGCTGGATCTCATTTCGTCACCGGTAAGCACAGGGTAATATTTAACAGGAGAACTTACCGAAACGTTGGCGTTGTAATTGAACGTGGGTTTTCCTTCCTTCCCTTTCTTCGTCGTGATGATGATGACACCGTTGGAGGCGCGCAAACCATAAATGGCGGTTGCCGAAGCATCCTTGAGTACCGTGAAGGACTCTATATCATTTGGGTTTAGCGTTGCCAAGGGGTTAGACATCCCCGCTGTTTGGGAGGACGAACCGGTAGCACCCTGATTGTCGATCGGAAATCCATCGATCACGATGAGCGGATCCTGACTGGCGAGCGCCGATCCATTGCCGCGGATGCGGATGGTTGAGCCACTGCCGGGCGCACCGTTATTGCTTGTGATCTGAACTCCCGCCACTTTTCCCACCAGCATGTCCTGCGGAGAGGAAATGATACCCTTATTAAAGTCTTTCGTGCTAACGGCGATGACGGAACCCGTAACATCCTTTTTTTCCTGTTGACCATAGCCCACGACGACTACTTCGGCCAGGGCCGTCACATCCGATTCCAGGGTCACGTTGACGGCGGTCTGGGAGCCCACTCCAATTTCCACGGTTTTAAAACCGATAAAGGAAAAAGCCAGTGTGGCATTGTCTTTTACGCTGATTTTATAGTCCCCGTTCGCGTCAGACACGGTTCCGTTGGAGGTGCCCTTTTCCAAAATATTAACTCCGGGTAACCCTGAGCGGTCTTCCGAGGAAGTAACCTTTCCTGAGATTTCTCTGTTCTGGGCCCATGCCATGGTGCTGGAAAGAAGCAGCAGGGCGGACAGCCATTTGATTTTTGCAGTAAAATTTTCTCTCATACTGTTGTGTTTTAGTGAAATGTTCTATGTTCAATTTTGCCCGACAAGGGTTGCAAGCCATTTCAAGCAGGCTTCATTCGGCAATGTGTTTAAATCAATGTTTTTTTGAGATCTCTGCCCCGCTATCACAATCGTTTGATTAGAGTGTAGAGTGGAACCGGAAAACGTTTGCAACCTACAACAAGGCAATACCAGATACGTCCCGCTTTCGGTATAATTGGCGTGCCGATTCATGAACTCGGCCCTTAATCATTATAAATTGATAATCAATGAGTTAACGGGAAAATATTAGTTCCATTTCCTAAAGTGGAACCACTTTAACTCACCCCGACATTGCACAACTTTGCGCCCTTTGCGGGGCATTCCTTTGCGGTCTTTGCGTGAAAGGGGTTCTTCTTACTCCTTTACTCCTTATCAGTACTCCTTCAAATTATTAAAGAATGAACTCGGCGTTTGACTTGTGATCTTTTTAAATGACCTGTTGAAGGCCGTTTTTGAATTAAATCCGACGTCAAAGGCAATCCCCAACAATGTGTAATTTTTATAGTGCGCGTCTTCCACGCGTCTTTTGAATTCCTCGATCCGGTAGGTATTGACAAAATCAAAGAAATTCTTGCCAAAGCCGGTGTTGATTATCTTCGAAACGATGTGGGGTTGTAATTTAATGCGAGAGGACAATTCGATCAGGGTAAGTTTGGGGTTCGTATAGGGCTTGTATTTTTCCATGTACGTAACCAGTCTTTCTTTCAGACTTTCCAGGTTTTCCATCGTGCCATTGTCCTTGTCGTGGTTGACATTATTGAGGTAGTCGATGACATGGCTGTCCAATTCCACTTTCGTAAAGTCATGCGGCTGTGATATCGTATGGGGAAGTCTGAATATATCCGGCTCATGAATTGCAAAATAGCCCAGGAAAAAAGTGATCATCGAAAAGATGATCCAAATCGTTTCTATGCTGATCTCAACGGTACTGGATATCTGCCAGCTGAAAACCTCTCCGGTGACCGCCATGAGCAGCGTGGTAGACCAGCCAACTAAGCAGAACGCCTGAATAAAAAGCACCGTGTTAAGGTATTGAAGATTTTGCTCATAGGAGTTGCTGTTTTGATAGTTTACTTTATAGAAAACGATTGAACGCCGGGACACTACCCAATAATAAATATTGACAAGCAGGGCGACCGAGGCTACTGAGAACCGGATCACGCGCAATTCCGATCCGGGGTCAACGAGTTTTGCCTGAAAGGCCGATTGATCCATGAGGAAGTACACCATGTAGATAAAAAACTGCACAAAGACGGGAATAAAATAAAAGAGCCGCGACTGGTGCGCCGATTGAAAGAGAAGTTTTTGGATGTAGATATAAAACAGCGGCGCATAAATAAATAAAATAAAATCGGGTATCAGCTGAAGCTTGGGCAGGCTATGTTCGACTTCGGGATAATTGGCCACGACTTTAATAAGCAAAATACTCGAAGCAAAGCCGATCAGTAAGAGCAGCCAGCGATTGGCTTCCCGGTTGTATTCCGGTATCGTAGGAATGGTGATGATCAGCAGGATGCCCTGGAACACGGAAAATAACTGCAGTAAATCATAAATGGAATAAAGCTGGGGGCCTCCCGAGATATCCTCCCAGCAGGCAATTTCCACCTGGATCTTATTCTCTCCTTTCTGCTGGCTGCTGACGCGATTGGGCATCAGTCTTCCTGCGGGTTTACTTTCGGCGGATTTCCAATTCCCGCGGGTAAACTTGTATTCTATCTTGTCGGCTTCATAATAATAAATGATGATCCGGTACGTGCCATCGATTTGCTTTCTCAATTTATAGTTTTCGTCTCCGGGGTTCCAGTTATTGAAATTTCCAGTGATGTAGATGGATGCGTCATACGGCGTTGTCTCCGGAATTTTGTTGACAATAAAAGTGAACGCAGGCTGCGTCTCCCACCCTTCAATAGTGACCCGGACCAGTTTGGGGTTCGCCTCCACGCGACTGTCATAGATCCGGTTCGACAATATTTTGCCTTCAGCGGTGCCCTCTACCAGGGCCCAACCGCCCTGGGTAAATTTGTATTCAAAATAATTCAGCGTGTCCGGCAAGTCGAAATAGTAGACGCCGTCGTTCCTTCGCGTGAGTTTGAAGTTCTCGTCTCCCGGCCCCCACTCATTAAAAGTGCCGGAAATAAAGAGACTCGAATCCTTGAGTATGAATTTTGGGTGACTGACGACTTCGATGCGAATTTGACTCAGTCCTGCCGTGCCCTTCACGAGTAAAGTGACAAGCAGGGAAAATCTGAAAAACCCGCGGATTGTAAGATTCTTGCGCCTCATGTTATCAATAGTGCGTGCTCCTCTTTCAGATTGATTGCAATAAATCTTGTTTCAGGCAGGCCCGTTGCCCCTCATTTTATCGCAAGACTCCACGCTTGTTAGGTGGTTTGAAATTACAAAAAAGATCTGATTTGAAGTGCCCTCGAACCCCTACTCAAGCGGTTAATGGGTTTGACCAATCTATGGATAATTCAGCCAGGGACCTACCCAAAAAAAAGCAGTTACTCTCATAACCGCTTTTGTTTTAGAAATGTGAGCCTGGAGGGATTCAAACCCCCAACCTTCTGATCCGTAGTCAGATGCTCTATTCAGTTAAGCTACAGGCCCATGGGCTCAAAATGTCCGCAAATCTAAAAGAATATATTTACTCGGCCAAAGATGCTTTTGGCTGCTCTGCTTAAAAAACTTATTTTTGGCGCTTGCTTGCTCTCAAGGCCTGTCCTCAGCCCTTCAAAGACAAGCAATTAAACAAAATCTAACGATCATGATCCGTAGTGCGCTTGTGCTGTTGCTGTTTCTCCCTGGTTCGTTTTCAATTTTTGCCCAGACTAAACCCAAGAAGATCGCCCGCCCCGATATTCCGGGTTCCTTTGTCTTTGACCTCGGACTAAACCATGGTCGTCTGCTCCCGATCAATTTTAAACAAGGCTTTTGGGGCTCCCGGACCATCAATTTCTACTACCAGTACCCTTTCCGGATCTACCGGTCTAAGTTTAGTTTTGTCCCTGGCATCGGCCTTAGCCTGGAGCGATTCAAATTGGTGAATAACTACACCTTAAATAATGTCAAAGATCCATTCGATGGCACGTTTTCCTTAACCAGCGCCAATACCCTATACCCCGGTACCAACAAAAGCATGATCGTCGCTAACTACTTCGAGCTGCCCGTAGGATTCCGGTTTGACACGCACCCCGAAGACCTGGCGCGAAGTTTCAGTCTGACCGTCGGCGGACGCGTCGGGCTTCTTTACGACGGCTTTACAAAAATAAGATACCGGCAGGACGGCGAATCGAAGGTGATCAAAG
>JBGPGZ010000128.1:0-9712 GCA_041484175.1 Cyclobacteriaceae bacterium
GCCTCCATTGACAGTGAAAGTGCCCGCAACCGTACCAAGCGCGCTGGCATTATTGATGTTCAGTGTTCCGGCGTTAAGGGTCGAACCTCCTGTAAATGTATTTGCACCGGATAAGGTGAGGGTACCCGCACCTGCCTTCGTCAATCGAATAGCCCCACCTCCGATGACACCACCCGCGGTAAGGGTATTTGCACTGACCGTAATCTGGCGGTTAGCATTTGGCGTCACTGCGCCTGTACCTAAGTTCAGATTTTGAGTACCCGTGAAGGTGAAGTCAGCGTTCCAGCTTATGGCAGGATTGTTGGTAAGCGTAATTGCACCTGCTGAGGTATTGTCAATCGTGCCACCACCGATGATGAATATTCCAGCGCCCGTTGCTGTAGCGCTATTGATATTGAGTGTTCCAGCAAATATTGTAGTTATACCCGTATTAATATTGTTGCCGGTCAGCGTAAGAGAGCCGGTGCCGCTCTTGCTTACGGCCAATGTGCCGGCACCTCCGTTTTGAAAAACACCTGCGAATGTATTGGCGCCTGCTGAATTCAATGTTAAGGTATGCACTCCTACAACGCCATCCTCGATAACGGGTGTGCCTACCACAGCGTTGGTGTTCAGACTCGAAACGGTGACACTGTTACCATTCAATTGAAGGGTTCCCGTGCTCGCAGCTCCAAAAGTCAGCGCGTTGGGAGAACCCGAGTTTAGAGCACCTGCATTGCCCATTCTCAAAATCCCCGCGTTGATCGTAACACCGCCAGTGAACGCGTTATTTCCATTGAGGGCCAAGGTTCCTGCGCCCGCCTTGGTTAGGCCAATAGCACCACCTCCGATTATTCCACCAATAACCAATGTGCTCGAATTGACAGTGACCAGACGGCTTGCGTTGGGAGTAACTACTCCTGTGCCCATGATCAAGTTCTGAACCCCTGTATAGGTGAAATCACCATTCCAGGATTGTAGATAATTAACCATGGTGATACTTCCGCCCGTTGTATTGCTGATCGTACCGCCATTAATGGTGAAAGTCCCTGCCGCCGAACCGAGGGCACTTGCATTGTTGATGTTCAGTTGCCCGGCATTCAACGTAGTACCCCCTGAAAATGTACTTGCTCCGGATAGCGTCCATGTTCCGGTTCCGTTTTTAGTAACGGTGCCGACTCCAGTACCGATAATACTTGCAATGCTTCCGCCGCTGGTACCATCCAGCGTAAGACCAAAACTTCCCGTGATCGTACCCGCATTGGTAATCCCGATCGTTCCTGCATTAGCAACAATGCTGCTTGCGCTGCCAAGTGTTAATAGTCCACTGTAGCTTACGTTCGTCGCCGAACCGTTTGTCAATGCGCCTCCACCGGCAATACCTGTTCCATTCAATGTAAGGGGTTCAGAATTGGAAAGTGTAAAACCGAACAGGTCAAGTTCCGCACCCGCCGTAATGGAAGTTCCCGCGCCGGCTGTTCCCAGCGGGCCGTTTCCAGCGGCGCCGGCAGCCCCAAGCCGGAGGATTCCTGCGCTGATGGTTGTGCCTCCGGTATAGGTACTGTTCCCGGAAAGATTTAACAGTCCTGCTCCTGCTTTTGTAAAACCAGTCGCCCCACTGATTACCGAAGTAATCGATAAGTCAGGGTTCGATCCACCATTGGCAACCGTAAAAGTTCGTGTTACACCTCCCAACGCGATGGGTGCGCCGATTGTAGCAGTGGTTCCGCTCGCATTTGTGCTTACATCCCCGCCGAGTGTTATCGTGCCCGATCCTGTGATCGATGTACCCGTCATGTCTACGGATCCCACCGAAGTGACATTGTTCGCGCCCATCGCAAAAACACCGTTGTTTACGGTGAGCGAGTTTGTAATGTCAATGCTTGAAGCAAGGGTAACCGTGTTGTTACCTCCACCACCCGTATTGGCGATCGTAAGACTGGCTACGGTTGCAGGAAGACCATTTCCAACAGCCTGATTCGCATTTCCGACAAAGCTATAATTGGCGGCCGTCGAATAGGTTCTGGTACCGAGAACCTGAACGCTTCCGGTTGCCCCCCCTGTGGAGGTGATACCTGCCGTAGACCCAATTTGCAGCGTTGCTCCCGCGCTTAAAGTAAAATCGCTGGTACCAACCCCTGTTAAAAGTCCTGTGCTTGTGATCGTAAGATCCCCATCGTTTTGAAATAAACGGGCGGTGGCAGCCGCATTCATATCGGCCGTTCCGGAAATAGTTCCGGTACCCGTTGCAGAGAGGGTGAAATTTAACCTGCCCCCTGTATTTCCAATGGTAAATGTATTGCCGGATGTAACAGAAAATATGCCTGTGACCGTTATTGTATTTCCACTGGCGGAACCAAGAAAAACACAGTCACCGTTGATGGTGAGGTCACCCAACGTAATGGTCGGTACGGCAGTAATGTCGGCAGACTGATCGGCATTAATAATTACATTACCTCCCGGTGCCGGAACACCGTTGGACCAGTTAGCGCCGGTTGTCCAGGCACCGCCGGTGGTACCCACCCAAGTGGTAGTCTGCCCGAGTGCTTCGACCCCGAAACCGGCCACAAAAATGAACAGGACACCTATGTATAATGTGAGAGGACGACTAAGTCGAGAAAAAAAGGGGGAGAAAGGGGAAAGAATAGTGGTAAAAACCGGCAAAAGCAGCTTGTAGAGTCTTAAAATCTGAAGCATAGGGGGGTCATTACCAACTACAAGAATTATATATCATCCAAGCCTCAAAAGTAACCATTTCCCTCAAAATCGAACTAATCCGAAAACTTTCCGTCCTTATTCACTTTTATCAGGACCATCTTGTTCTCGGCGTTTTGCCCAATGGCCATGGTCCCGATGATCACAATCTTCCCATCCGGAAGTTCTGTCACCGATCCGCTGAAGTCATCACCCTGGCCTCCATAAAGCAGCGGCGATTTCCAGTCGTCCTCACCGTTGATATTAATCTTAGTAAGAAAAAGATTGAAGTTCCCGGTTGATGATTCATTGGTCAAAACGAAATAGCCTGATCCCAACGATGCGTTGACGCGGGTATGTTCAGCAGCGACAGACTGGATCCCTAAATTGGTACCCAGCGATCGCGGTGTTTGATTTTGTGCATCGGTTGCATCGAAACCTAATTGATTTCTAAGTTTCAAGATGTAGGCGTAATCCAATTTGGTGGCGTTGTTGGTGGACACTCCGCCCAAGAAGAAGCTACCGCCGAACTGCAAAGGTTCCATAACCACCGACCCCAATTTTTCATCACTCCCGGCCAATCCAAAAAGTACGGCCTGACCGTTCACTTCGCCTGTGGCTCCCAATGAAAAAACCCAAAAATTAAGATCAGCATTTAGACTTGTTGATGCTGGATTGAGTGCATCCGTATATCCAAACACATAAAATAGATTGGGCCCTTGTTGAATGACTTTGGTTTCATAATCATGAGTACCACTGCCGGTCGCTTGTTTCCATACCGGCGGATACATGGTCAAATCGGCAAGGATTCTTACGTGGATGGCATCCCGCACGTCGGGCGGCGGGCTTGGTCCGGGAGGTGTCGGATCATTAAAAAGATCTCCGGAGGAGCCTGCAATAATAAATCCTCCGTCATCAATTTGCGTGATTGAAGCCGCATCTTCATCCGCATTGACGGGTTGACCAAAACTGTCATTGAGACCTATTAACACGCTATCAGCGCCTGACCGGGTTCCATCCTGATTAAATCTCATCACCAGGATATCCCAATTGTTTGCGGCATTGAGCGCATTCCCAAGAACCATGATCCGACCATCGCTCGCCAATTCAACATCCCTCGCCTGCGCCTCTCCACCAATATTGTTTTTTTCCCAGATCACATTTCCAAACGCATCGGCCTTCACCAGGTAAAGATGAGTTTGTACGCCGAGTTGTTGATTGAGCCGTGTTGTTCCTAACAAAATAAAAGTTCCATCAGGATTGGCCACCACATCAACCCCTGTTTGATTTCCCTCTCTGCCAAAATATTTGAGAAAATAGCTTTTGGCCGGTGACTCCACCGTGCCCGCCGTATCACATGCATTCAAAAACAAGGACAACAACACCAAAAAAAGTAAAAAAGCCTTCATTCCTTGGTTTGTTTTCTGATTTTCTTTGAAAGAATTTTTGCACCGCGGGCGTTTCTTATCTTACGCGGGTTATACAATGGTCGCACGTACCCGACTGAAAGGGAGAGGTTATCCAACCGGAACATGCTGTCTACTTGTCGATATCTCGTCAGTTCAGGATTCATCACAAGACCGGCTGGATTTTGTGCTTGCTTTGGATCTGGTTTATAGATCTGATCCTTGTTGGATAGGTTTGAAAATCCGGCCATGTATCTCAGGTCGGCAAACAAAAAGTCTTTTCCGATTTTATACCGGACACCCCCTCCCATAACCAGGGAGCGGTTAGTAATCCGCCGCAAATAGGTAAGCGTTACATCCTGACCCTGGGAAGGCGACTGGCTCTCTTCGGAAGGACTGATGTTGATTAACTCCATCGATGCTTTCGAACCCAACAGAACATTGACAGCACCTCCGATATAACCGTACGGTCTGATCTGACCGTGATCTACGGTATACTTGATATACAGTGGCACATCAAACCAGGTTTGATTTTCCGTGACCGTCAACTTATCATTGTCCGAAATGCCGGAGCGGACCGTCTTAAAAGATTTGAATGAGAAAATTCCATCCACACAAAGACTGATTTTATCATTGATATTCCAATCCAAACCCCCTCCAAACTGGTACCCTGGCTTCAAAATACTTTTTAAGGGGGCCGTTTGCGTGTTGATATCATGGATCGTTCTGAACAAGGAAGTGTTTCCACCGATCCGGACATGAGGCGTAAATATCGGAGTGGACGTAAACTTTTTGCTGAGATAAACCACATCGATGGGGTCCTTTTCATTGGTGGCGACATACTCGGGATCCGCCCTGAGCAGTTTGAGGTAACTGTCCTCGGCCGCAATCGGGTCATCAATAATCAGGTAGGCCTGACAGAGCAATAGATAGGCCCGGACGCGCTGCTCGTTGGTGAAGTTGTTCCGGTCAATGCACGTTTTAAGCAGCGCAGGGATGCCATAAAAATGGCCGGCATTGAATTCCTCGCTTGCTTGACTGAGCGTTTGCTCACACTCGTTGGTTTGTGCCGAAGCAGTGCTTAAATAACCGATAAGAAAAAAGCCAGCTAAAAGTCTTTTCAAATGCATCCCGTTTAGAAATCGCTGATCAATAAACTCTTACAGGTTGTTTCATATGTTATGCCGTTGCCAACATATTTTTCCCATTCGTCCGGGGTCATATTGCGGGTAAGCTTTGGACAAATCTGTTCAGCAAGCATTTTAGGATCGGTCGGCCATACCCGGATCTCGCCTGCATTGCACGATGCAATCAGGAAATTGGAATCCTTGGTAAAGCTCAAGTCCCAGATATTGCCTGTATTGTTTGCCATCACGATGGGCAAGTCTTCTTCATGGTCCACGACCCACATCTGCAATTTACGGTCGAGTCCGGCGCTGGCCAGGAGCAAGCCGTCGGGACTAAATTCAATATCAGAAACTCCGGCCATGTGCCCGGAAAGTTCTTTCGGGGGTTTGGTAATAATAAGGTCCAGGATCTTTACTGTTCCTCTTACAGGAATGCCTTTCTCATCCAATACTTCAGTACCATAGGCAAGCAAGTGGCGGGTAGGATGAAAGGCCACCGAGAGTATGCGATTGGGGGCCTCGTTTTGAAGGACGACGTAGGTATTTTTCTTCAGATCGACCATCACCAACTGGCCAGACACGGACGCACCTGCCAGCATCGATCCTTCCGGGTTGATATCGATTGCTTTCAGATCGAAGGGCAACGTCAATAATACCCGACTTTCACCGGTTACTTGATTTGTCAACCGCAAGGTTCTGTCCGAAGAAGAAGAAATAAATCCTGAGTCGTCGGGCAAAAACTTGATGTCATGAACTAATCCGGTATGGCCTTCCACCTTCCTGCCCTTCTGATCACCTTCCGCCAAATTGAATATCTGAAGGAACGTTGAGTCGCTTCCGTTGACGAGGTATTTCTCATCCTTGCTCAGCGCCAACACGCGATTGGGGAAGGAATTATAATTGATGATATCGGGTGATATGGTCTGCGCAATATAGTCGCCCTTGAAAATACGGCCATCGTTTCCAGTGGTATAAAATGAACTGGTTTTAGCCGATACGGTAAGTGCATACATCCGGTTCTTCAAATTGCCCGGTACCCTTACAGCATTGTAGCTTAACCTGGAGTCTGAAAGCTTTGTCAACGCAGAATAAAGCCCGTCGAAAACATACGGATCATATTTTCTGCGATATTTTCGTTCCTCGTACTGGGTGTGGAAAAGATAACCCTGCATGGCCGTCAAGCCAGCCAGATTTTTTTCTACGATGCCAACGGATTTTGCCTCCAGGGATTGGGCGACGGACAACATCAAGAGCCGGTTTGCTTTCTCAAAGTTGTCTTTTGCAATTTGCGTTTGTTTTTCGGCTTCTACCCGCGCCGTCCTTTCATTGGCTTGTGATTCCTGAGCAATTTTTTCCTGCCGGATTGCTTCTTGCAAACTTACTTCTGCTTCCTTATAGGCCCTGTTTAAAGCAACGTTTTGTTGCTCCAGTCTGTCATTTTGCTTGCTGATTTCATCTTGCTGAAGTTGAACAATCCTGGTTTTCTCTTCGGCATCTTTACGTGACTTTTCAGCATCAATCCGGGCTTCGTTTGCCCTTTTAGCTTCGTTTTGCGCCAGTACGGTCTGCTGTTCGGCGGCAATCTGTTGCGTGAGTCCGAAGAAGAAAAGTGCCACGGCGATGAGGAGAAAAATCGCAAGGACAACATTGGTTGCCCGTGCCCTCCGCAGCAGCCGGCGCTGCAGCATTTCCTGGTTCTTTAGTTCCGCTTCGTAGGTGATCCGGCTGGTGTCCAGAAAAACAACGGCGCGCTCAAAGGCGACATCATAGCGCTGAGCCCACGTGCGGGTAGGACGTTGCTTCTTCTGCCAGTTCAATGCCAGCTGTAAATCGGGAGGACGCCACAAACCGGTTTTTCCAATCTGATACATGGCAGCCGCGTCCGAAATACGTTTGTACATCTGGGCTGATTCAAACTCTTCGTCCACCCAGGCGCTTAAGCGGCTCCAGATACGCATCAAACTTTCATGCGAAAGTTCAATGATGGAATCGCTGTGAAGTGACACATGCATACCCGGCATCAGCAAAGACCTCCCGGGACGGCGGTATTGTTCGACCACCCTGATCACATCGCTCTCGGGTGCATCGGCGAGTTCGGCGATCACTCCAATCCTGCAAGGGCGTCTCATCCCCTGGTTTTCCTGATTCCGTTCGGTGATATTTTTAAATAGGATTTCGGCGATCTCTTTTTCGCGGGAAGATAATTCATCGTAGGCCTCGTTGGCGTGGAGCGAAAGCGCCTGCGCAATTTTTCCGATGGCGTTGTAGTGGCGAATGTCAAGCGGCTCTCCCGGTTCGTGCGTGGTAATCCAGTAGTCCCATGTCCGCATAAGCGCATGCTGCAGAATTGGCAACTGGTCCTGGTTGTCGCCGATGTCGCTCAGCAGACGTTTTACCAAACGCTGCGAGATTTTTCCTCCTCCAACAGCTACCGGCCCCTCAATCGCCATGCGCTTCTGCTCACGGGTCATCTGGGGCACCAGGTAATTGCTGGTATTAATCATCTGGGTCAGGCCTGTAAATGCCCCGCAGTCGCCGATAAAATCCGACCGCATGTTGAGGGCGATATAAATAGGAACCTCTGTTTGATGGACCGCAGACAGGATAAGATTCACATATTGCGTCGCTTCGCCCGAAGACTCTTCATTTCCCGAATCCTTGAAGCGGAAAAGTTCTTCAAACTGGTCAATCAGAATAAATACATTTTCGCCGGACCGCGACTGAATAAATTTCACCACCTCCACCAGCCCTTCCGGTCCGCTTCTCAGCACGGAATTAAAGATCGTTTTGTGAATCTGACGATCCTTTTCATCAATACGGCCCTGTTGGACAAGTGCGTCGGCGATGGCGTTGGCAAGATTATGGATGGGAGAATTTCCGGGACGGATCGTGACGATTTGCCAATGGGGTCCTGTCTGGGTCACAAAACCGCCGTACAGGATCGGCACCAGCCCGCAATACATCAAGCTCGACTTACCACTGCCTGAATAGCCCATTACGGTAACCGACCGATGAAGTGAGAGTTTGAGAAGGATATCGTCTACCTGGCCTTCCCGGCCAAAAAAGAGGTGACATTCGTCAAGGGTGAAAGGTCGAAGGCCAGGAAAAGGGTTCGCACCGATGCCATTTCCCGAGTATATGACGTCAGGGGATTCCAGCTCGAATTCAGCAGCTTGAACAGAAGAATTAACCATCTCTATAGAGATCCAATCTGAAATTTAGCAAAGAACCAAGAAATTACGAATGCTTACCTGGGGTAAATAATAGCTTAAAAAGTCGATGGACAAACGCCTATTCCTTGATTTGTGTCAAAAAATCATTGAAAATTAAGGTATTATCAAATATATTCCAAAACCTTGTCAGCCAGTTTTACATTATCAGACACCAATTCATAGAACAAATCCTTGTTGATTTTCAATAAGACCGTTTCCTCGCTGGCTACAATCAGGTTGGTATTGGCAAATCCGGGTGCAGACAGCATTTCACCGATAAATTGGCCTTGATTGAAGTCCGTCTCAAAGTTGCCTTTCACATAATATTTGACTGATCCCGAATAGAGGATGTAAAAATGATTGTTGAACTTCTCATCAATGGACAAAGATTGCTGTTCATGCAGCCTGAGCTCTTCCGATATGTCAGCCAAAAACGACAACGTAATTCCCGGAATACCTTCAAAAACAGGTATGCGCTGGTAGAACAGAATTTTCTCAAATACCATCAAGGAAGACCTATTCCCGCGTTCAAGGATTGCTTCATCGAGTTTTTTCCGGGTTTGTTCTTCCAATCGTGCAACATTGGAGTGGTAGGATTCAGGATTAATTTGAAATAAGGCCCAACCGGCGACTTCACGGATCAACCGGTCCGGATTAAATAGTTGTGCAATCAGGTCAAGGCTAAAATCGGCAATTTTCATGACGCCAATCTGATGCACCACGCAGGCCTTTGTCCAGCGGTTGGCCTGCGTGAAGTCCCTGTTGATCAGGAATTTAAGGACCAATTTCTCATCCAATTTTACACGTGGATAAAAGGCCTCCAGGCGGTTGATCTTTTCGGCAATGGTCAGGTCGTCTAAAATGGGAATGACGCGCTGCTTGAGTTGTTCGGACAAAAAGACGTCGAGCAATTCAACCGCATAGGTAGTCCCTTCGGTGGTTCCGCTTTCGATGTTCTCTTTTACAAGTTGGATCGACCGGGTATCGTAAAGCATCGCGAGCAACATATAAATGTGCTCCGTATCGCTTTGCATTTCGCGCTGGAGAGCCTGCCTTACCTCCAGCGACTCCTCCCCATCTCCGACCTCATTCAGCGCGCCCAAATTCCAACTGATATCGGCAATATCGGATTCAATCGCATACTTGATGCGCGTGATCTGCGAGATACCCGACTTAAATCCGCATTCGCCCATGGAAAGAAGTATTTGTGACACAACTACCTTGTCCGGGTAGTCAATTTTATTCCAGAGCAGGTCTTTCGCGCGTTGACCGCCGATCCGGCCCATCGACTGTA
>JBGPGZ010000129.1:0-9710 GCA_041484175.1 Cyclobacteriaceae bacterium
CCTATTAAACTTTGGAAAATCGACCATAACAGATTGATATTTTTCAACTTAAATACAGTTTTTGACCGTGACGATTTGAACTCCATCTTGAACTTGAATATTTCGGATATTCTGTTATTGAATAAATAAACGATCTAATTTTGTTTATCAAAAATAAATATGTTTTAATAGGCCACTAGTGATGACCAATGACTAATGACCAATAATGACCAATGACTATTAATCAGGGCAAATAAAAGTCAAATGCGATTTCATTCATGCATTTAAAGTGACCTCGTGGGCATTTTTCATACCCGATTTTTGAACACGGCCGGCATGACAGATTGTTCGTTTCCAGATTTGTGAACACCGTCCGATAGGGGTACATCCCAAAAGCGGGGATCGTGTTGCCCCAAATGCTGAAAATTTCCTTTTTGAATGCCGCCGCAATGTGCATCAAACCGGTGTCATGAGTAAATACATAGCGCGCCTTTTTGAGTATGCTGGCCGACTGATTCAGATTGTAGTTGCCGCAGGCATTGTATACAATGGTTTTGTTGGTCAACGCAGAAAGCAAGGTCCCTTCGCGTGCGAGCGCTTCATTTTTTTCAAAGCTGTGTCTCACCTGATCTCCCAAAGCCGCATCTTCTTTGCCCCCAAGCAGAATAACCGGCCGGTTGATTTTTTCACACAACTCGATCATTCTCTTCAAGGGAAGTTTCTTGGTGTTGTGTTGGGCGCCAATGGCATAGGCGGCATACCCGTGGCGATGGGTTTCTGGCAACCACTCGAGCGGCACTTCGTCCTTTTCAGGAATGAAATAATCCAACCCCAGTGCATCGTTTTTTACGCCCAGGTCAGCCATCGTTTCCAAATTGCGGTCGACCATATGCTTGGATGGCAACCGGTCAATTCTAAAATTCACCATCAGCCACTTCTCAACATTCAGCTTACTGACGCTAAAAGCCTTTGCCCCCAACCCCAATTTTAGAATCAGGGTTCGTGCGTTGTTGTGCAAGTCAATGACATAATCAAATTCTTCATTTCTCAGTTCACGGATCAGGTCCAGCAGGCTGCTTTGAAGAAAATGGACCCGGTCAACATAGGGATTTGCCTCCAGCAGACTTTTGAATTGAATTTTGGTCGCGTAATGAACTTCAGCTTCAAGCTGGGTTTTTGCCGCCCGAATAACCGGGGTTGTAAGGACAATATCCCCAATCGAGGAAAACCGGACAATTAAGATCTTCATAAGTGAAAATTCAGGGAACCCGTTTTATTCTTGGTGAAAATCAATTGCTATATTCATGCAAATTTAAATCTAAATCAAGGACCATGAACTACTGGCTTATGAAAACCGAACCGGGGACTTATTCTTGGACCGATCTGGAAAAAAACAAGAAAACCACCTGGGACGGGGTACGCAATTTTCAGGCGCGCAATAATCTCAAGGCCATGAAAAAGGGGGACCTCACGTTTATTTATCATAGCGGTGAAGAAAAGGCCATTGTCGGCATTGCAAGAGTCATGAAAGAGTCCTTTGCGGACCCAAAGGACAGGGAATGGCTTGTGGTCGATATCGCTGCGGAAAAGAAACTTAGGAGACCGGTTTCGTTAGCCGAAATCAAGGCTCTGAAACCGTTGGCAAATATGGTCCTCGTCAGGAGTTCCCGGCTTTCTGTCCAACCCGTTCGGAAGGAAGAATTCGATATTGTCATGGGTTTAACAGAAGAGAAATAATATGACTTTCCGTTCCCTGGTTTGTCGTTTCTGCAAGGGATTAGGCCTTTTTTTTATTTTCGCCGGTGTTTCCATTTTTCCTGAAAAGTCTGCCCATGCACAACCATCGCAACCGTCTCGCTTTGAGCTGGTACATGAGTCTGGCGATGACGGCTTGACCATGATTTCAATGAAAGAAAACGGATTGGCCCTTATCCGCGAGAAAGATAAATCTGAGGGAAATAAGAGGATGTGGGAAACGATCTTGCTGGACAGCACCTTGACTCAAACCTGGAGTACACTCCTTGCAGTTGAAAACCAGCAGAAGCTTATTGGGTATGAATACGCCGCCGGAGAACTGTTTATTCTTTTTCGCTTTCCGGATTCCAACACCAGCGACCTTCACCTCGTCAGGATCTACCTATTCAGCCACATGATCCAACGATATGATATTACAACCAAGTTGGATTTCAGGCTCACGCACTTTACGATCGTTGGCAATAGTGCCGTTTTCGGCGGTTATGTAACGAGGCAGGCGGCTGTCGTGCTCTATGAAATGGCGACAGATCTCGTCCGCGTTGTGCCGGGGTTTTTTATTGATAATACCGAACTGCTCGAACTCAAGGCGAATGGGAATTCAACGTTTAATGCTTTGCTTGTCGAGCGGGGAAACCGCGAAAAGAAACTCTTATTATTAAAGACATATGATGAAGTCGGTTCACTGCTGCTGGAGGATCAGATTGAGGTAGATGCTAACAAAATGATACTTTCGGGAACCACCAGCACCCTGGAGCATGATGAACTCCTTTTGGCGGGAACGTGGGGACAGGGCACCACCAAACAAGCGATCGGCCTGTTTGCTGTTTTGGTCGATCCTTTCAACAAGCAACCGATTCATTACTTTGATTTTGCAGAGTTGGCGCACTTCCTGGACTACATGCCTCCCAAAAGAGTTATGAAGATTAAAAATAAGGCGGAGCGAAGACGGCAGGCCGGAAAACCGCTGGTCTACCGGACGAACGTGCACGTCGTCAAAATGGAAGAAACCGCAAAGGGTTTTGTTCTGTTAACGGAAGTATATAACCCTGTGGTTAACGCGAATTATTCCTCGTGGAATAATTATTATAGCCCTTATTACAATCCTTACGGTTATGGCTACTATCCGTATGGGTTCAATCCGATGATGAATCGATATTACAATTCGCCCTATTCTCCCTACGGCGGCGCCGGCCGAAACACAGACGTGACCGTCCTACACTCATCACTCGTCGTTTTTAACCGGCAGGGCAAACTGGTTGAAGATTTTGGTTTTAAATTTGAGGCAAAGCTGCCAGCCCTGGAGCAGGTTTCAGACTTTATCGCCTCAAAGAAATTCATTCAATTCTATAAGAAAGAGAAGGAAATCTATCTCAGCACCAACTGGGAAGATGGGAACCCCGCGGAAGAGGACACTTTGAAAATCCAATTGAAGTCGGCGGAGGATGTTCTCCGTCGCGAATCGGAGGATGAGGGTGGAGTGCGCTATTGGTTTGGCCCCTATGTTTATGTGTGGGGATACGAAACCATCAAGAATAAATCTGAACAATCCAGTGATCCGGTCCGTTACGTTTACTATGTCAACAAAGTTAAAATGGAGTAAACCCTTCTATTACTTCCTTTTTTTGCTTTCCGGTTTTGGTTTCTGTTGCCACGGACAAGTCGTTCAACTGGGCCGTTACGAAATCCCGCTTGCAAAGGAAGAAACTGAATACTATAAAGTTGTTTCGCTTGGCGACATGGGCCTGTTCATCTATCGCCCGCTCAAAGGAAAAGGCGGTGAAGTTGACCTGGAGATCGGCCGGCTGGACACAGAATTACAAACGCTGTGGAAAGGTTTTGTAACGCTGGAAAGGAATATTCTCGTCCAGCAAACCAGTGTTTTTAAAGATCAGTTATTTGTCCTCTTGCGGGATCCGGTAAACGCGATTGGTAACTTTCAAATCCTGTCGATCAATCTAAATCGTGGAGAGTACCGAATCTATAAGATCAACAATCTCATACCCTTTACGCCCAAGGAATTTGTAGTAACCGAGGCAGCAGTACTGATTGGCGGGTATTTCAATTACCGGCCGCTGGTGCTCCATTATGGATTCGCAACCCAGAAATCGAGAATTTTACCCGGGTTTCTCAACGAGCCCGGCGAGCTCAATCAATTAAAAGCCTATGAAAACGGCGCAGTAGATATTGTTGTGGGGGCGAAAAACCTGGAGCGGAGAAAATGCCTTTGGATACGAAATTATGATGCCGATGGTAACCTCAACAAGACCATTGTATTGGACCCCGGACCTGGCAAGAATCTGATCTTTGGACAATCTGTTAAAATGCCCGACGACGAGCAAGTAGTCGCCGGCGTCTATGGCCGTTTTACAGACTATTCGAGAGGATTGTTTGTTGCGCATATCAATCCCTATGGAGAATACCAGATCAACTACTACAATTTTGGAGACTTGCAGCACTTCTTTAGCTATATGAAAGCAAGACGCGAAAAAAGGATCAAAGACAGGATTGAAAGAAGAAAGATAAAAGGCAAGAAAATAAAATTTAACTACCGCTTCCTTGTCCACAGCCTGGTTCCTTACAAAGACAAGTACATTATGTTGGGAGAAGCTTTTTATCCACAATACTCAAATCGAAATTATTACCCCGGAAATTACACCTATTACGCAGGGCCTTCACCTTACCGAAGCGATTTGGTCTTTGAGGGCTACCGGTATACACACGCGGTGGTTATCGGTTTTACAAAAAAAGGAAAGCTGCTTTGGGACAATAGCTTTGAAATTAACGATATCAAAAGCTATGAATTGGAGCAGTTTGTAAAAATACATCCGGAAGAAAACAGAATTGTGCTCCTGTATTTGTTTCAAAATATCATCCGATCAAAAATCATCAAGGACGATCAGGTCCTCGAAGGCAAGACCAACGAAGAGTTGGTAACGAGATATAAAGGCGATGAAGTTCGAAAAGACGCCACCGAAACGAGTAAGCTGGAGTACTGGTATGGAGGTAATTTTTATGCTTATGGGGTGCAATACGTAAAAAACCTTTCGTCCGGCAGTGATGACGAGCGCAAGGTATTTTTTATCAATAAATTGACTTACCCGTAGCATCTTCTTTTTTGCTATCTTCGCGCCGGCGTATGCAGAAGAAACTCATCCTCGATTCAGACCTGCTTGATATCACCCTTAGCCGCCTTTGCCAACAACTTATTGAAGCCCATTCAGATTTTAGCGATACGGTCATTCTTGGGCTTCAGCCCCGGGGCATTTTTTTGGCTGAACTTATCCACCAAAAACTGGAGAATTCAGTCGGAAAACCCATTTCGTTAGGGTTTCTCGACACGACCTTTCACCGGGATGACTTTCGGCGCAGGGAAATTCCGGCCAAGGCGAGCGAAACCCGCATCGAATTTCCTATCGAAGGAAAAAAAGTGGTGCTGATCGATGACGTTCTGTTTACCGGGAGGACCGTGCGGGCGGCGCTCGATGCAATGATTGCGTTTGGAAGACCGGCTAAAGTGGAATTGGTGGTGCTGGTCGACCGCAAACACACGCGCGATTTGCCCATCGCTGCAGACTATGTCGGAAAATATGTAGATACCCTTGCCTCGCAGCGCGTGCTGGTGGAATTGGAAGCACAGGGCCACAAAAACAATAAGATTTGGTTGATCAATAAAGATAAGGAGTAAGCGCTCATGTCAAAACTCAGTCAACGCCACCTGCTCGGAATTAAGAACATTACCCGTGAAGACATTGAACTCATTTTTGAAACCGCCGACAATTTCAAGCAGGTCATTAATCGCCCCATTAAAAAGGTTCCCTCTTTACGCGATGTAACCATCGCCAACATCTTTTTTGAGAACTCAACACGCACCCGGCTTTCCTTTGAACTCGCTCAGAAAAGGTTGTCGGCAGATGTCATCAATTTTTCCGCTTCCAACAGCTCGGTGAAAAAAGGCGAAACCTTATTGGATACTGTCAATAATATCCTGGCCATGAAGGTCGATATGATTGTCATACGGCATGCCAGTGCCGGAGCACCTCATTACTTGGCCAAACACATCAACGCCAACATTGTCAATGCGGGAGATGGCACACACGAACATCCTACACAAGCCTTGCTCGATGCTTTCTCGATCCGCGAAAAACACGGGCGTGTTGCAGGAATAAAGGTCGCCATCATCGGAGATATCCTGCATTCCAGGGTGGCCTTATCCAACATATTTGCGCTTCAAAAATTGGGCGCAGAAGTGATGGTTTGCGGCCCCCCTACTCTTTTGCCCAAATTCATTGCCAGCCTTGGCGTAAAGGTAGAACTTGACGTGAAAAGGGCCTTGGAGTGGTGTGATGTCGCCAATGTATTGCGCATTCAGCTTGAACGGCAGCAAATCAAATACTTCCCTTCCTTGCGCGAATATTCACTCTATTATGGGATCAGTAAAAAGTTACTGGACAGTCTCAAAAAAGAGATTATTGTCATGCATCCGGGCCCCATTAACCGCGGTGTAGAAATTACCAGCGATGCCGCCGATTCCCGCCACTCCATCATCCTGGATCAGGTGGAAAATGGTGTGGCTATCCGGATGGCCGTGCTTTATCTTTTGGCCGGTGCAACTTCTTGATTTGATTTCTGGTTTAATTAAATACCGGGATGAGTGCTAACATTTGTTAGCCTCCATTTTAGTAACTTTACGGCCTCCAAACACTACCCTCTATGATCTACAACTCCATCATCGAAACCATTGGCAACACACCAATGGTCAGGCTGAACAACATCGTCAAGGGTATCCAGGGCACCGTCCTGGCCAAGATTGAATATTTTAACCCTGGCAACTCCACGAAAGATCGGATGGCCTTGAAAATGGTAGAGGATGCCGAAAAAAACGGCAAGCTTAAGCCGGGTGGCACCATCATTGAAGGAACTTCGGGTAATACAGGTATGGGCCTGGCGCTAATTGCAATCGCTAAAGGATATCGATGCATCTTTACGATGGCCGACAAACAATCGCAGGAGAAGATTGATATTCTCAAATCGGTGGGGGCCGAAGTAATCGTATGCCCTACCAACGTAGAACCGGAGGATCCCCGCTCCTATTATTCCATCGCACGCAAACTCAACAAAGAAATTCCAAATTCGTTTTATCCAAACCAATACGACAATCTTTCCAATACGGCAGCACATTACGAAACTACCGGTCCGGAGATCTGGACCCAAACGGCAGGTAAGATTACACACTATGTTGCAACGGTGGGCACGGGCGGCTCGATGTGCGGGACAGCAACCTATCTGAAAGAACAAAACCCTTCTTTGTTTGCCCTCGGAATCGACACCTATGGATCGGTTTTCAAAAAATTCAAGGAGACCGGTATCTTCGACAAGAATGAAATCTATCCTTATCTCACCGAAGGGTTTGGAGAGGACATCTTACCCAAGAACGTGAACTTTGAGGTGATTAATCAATTCATTAAGGTGACTGACAAGGACGGCGCCATCATGGCTCGACGGTTATCGCGCGAAGAAGGCCTCTTTGTGGGGTGGAGCAGCGGTTCTGCAGTTCACGGCGCCCTGGAATATGCACGTGAAAACCTCAAGAAAGACGATGTCATGGTAATTCTCTTGCCCGACCACGGTACCCGCTACCTCAACAAGGTTTATAATGACAACTGGATGAAAGACCACGGATTTCTGGAAGAACGTTCCTACGCCACCGCCCGCGATATCATCCGCAGCCGCAATGGCCATGATGGACTTTTCACTGTTAGGAAAAACTCAACGTTGGGTGAGGCGATCAGAGTGATGAATCAAAAAGGAATCGACCAGGTACCGGTCCTTGACGGGGATGAATTCGTAGGAAGTGTTACCGTAGCAAGTTTATTAGAACAGATTATCACCAATCCCCTGGTAAAAGATAAACCCGTCAGCGAACTAATGGATAAGCCTATGCAATTTGTGGCCCTCGACAGCACCCTGGATGTACTCTCCTCACTGCTCAACAAGAATAACAAAGCGTTATTGGTGCGGGACGTCAATGAAAAAGCCCACATCATCACCCAGCATGACATTCTAAAGGCGATGACCTCTTGATCGGTAATCGGTAATTGGTAATTGGTAATCAGTAATTGGTAATTGGTAATTGGTAATTGGTAATTGGTGTGATCCGTGTAATCAGCGTAATCAGAGGTCGATCATCAGTTTAATCAGCGTGGATCAGCGGTCAGTTTTTCTTTACTTCAACTTCAACGCGGTCATTGTAACCGGCGAGCGTGCTACTTTCCGGGTACAGCGGAATCCTTCCTCCCTCGGCCTTGACGGTAATCCGGGAGGCATCGATCCCCTGGCTTGCCATATACGCCTTCACGGCATTGGCGCGTTCTTCTGACAGGACTTTTGCGGAAGTAGTTTCCTTGACGTTGGAGCCCGGGTCCATGGCGAAGAATTTCTGACTGGAGCCGAGCACAATGATCTCGCGGTTCTGTTTACCATTGCAATGACCGTGGATCTTTATTTTGTATTTCGGATTTTCCTTCATGAGCGCCACCAGCCCATCGAGTTCATCCTGCGACCCAGCGTCCATGATCGAGGAATTTCGTACAAAGCGCACGTTGTTGAAATCAATGTAGTCACCGCGCTTGGCTTTCTTGAGATCCAGGGATATGATGAATTCACCTTCAGCCCCTTGACTGACTCCCGGATCATTATAGGCAATGGTTGTCTTTATTTGCTGATAACCCGGCGCCTGGGTGAGTAAGGTATAGGTTCCGTTCTTATTGACCGGCGCCTTGATGTAGGCTATTTCATTTCCGCGGAAGGCCTGGTATTGGGTTGCCTTGCTCGATTCCTGGATGTGTATCTCACCGACCACGTCATTGCCGTTTTCTCCATTTACCAATTTAAAAAAGAACGGTTTGCCTTCCGGTTTTTTTACTACCGGTTTTGGTTCTACCGGTTTTACGATCGTCGAAGAATCAATCTTCGCGACAGATTCAAAAAGCGTGGTGTCCTTCTTGACCTCTTCAATCGGTTCCACCGGCTTTTCTTCCACCGGCTTTTCTTCAACCGCTGCCACTTCGGCACCCAGCTTTCCTATAAACAACCAGCAATCCTTATACTCCGTTTCGGTCCGCATCTTGATCATAAACGCAAAGGCCTTCTTGCGATCCTGCGAATGGAGCAAATACACATAATACAGTTTCCGCAGCGGATTGATCTCGTAGGCGGCGTTAAAATTATTCTTATTGGCTTTATCGGTGTATCGAATAGCGTTATCATGAATAGCAAACGCGCCGATAACGGCGTAATAATCTTTAGGCTCTGCCGACTGAGCATGAACCAGCGCGGGCAGCAAAGCAAAAACGGCCAACGACAAGATTTTTGTTTTCACATTATATGGATTGAATCGTCTAAGGTAATAAAATCCCTGAGACATTGGCAAGTGTATCTTTGGCCTCTTCGCCATTTAGGACCGGCCACCCCGGACAAAACTAACCGTTTTTGCCTATCCGATCGGTGATTTCCTTTAACATCTCCACCTGGATTTGCTGAATTTCAAACAGGCGTTGCTGCTGGTTTAAGATCAGGTGGTCGAGTTTTTCGTGAAGCATTCTTATTTCCAACTCTGCCTTCAAATTGACCTGGTAGTCATGCTTCGAACGCTGCCGGTCTTTTTGCTCCTGGCGATTCTGACTCATCATGATTACCGGGGCCTGGAGTGCGGCGATACACGACAAGATCAGGTTCAACAAAATAAACGGGTACGGGTCAAAAGGGCCTGTGAGAAAATACAGGTTAACCGCAATCCACAAAAAGAGTAAAAAAAGGAAGGAAATGATGAATATCCAACTTCCGCCAAAGTCAGCGATTTTATCTGCCACCCGCTGACCAAAGGTTAGTTTCTCATCGATGAGTTCATCGATGTTATCTGAGATGATTTGATTTTCATGAAGAGCATCGATTACCTCCTTTTCAAGCTGCGTTAGTAC
>JBGPGZ010000130.1:0-9702 GCA_041484175.1 Cyclobacteriaceae bacterium
CCTACAATCTTTGAGATGGAAACTCCCGGTTCGTCTTTGAGCGTGAGGATCACCTCATCTCCTGGAAAATCCACGGAAAAACCAAGGATATCAAACCCGCAACAAACGTTGGCTACCGTAGCCGGTGCAAAAGCTCTCACTGATTTCATGTCGTTATTATTCAATCACTATTTTACCGGGCAATGTTGCTGCGTTCCTTGCTACGCTGTTGAATAGTTTCCGATCCTGATAATATCCGCAAAGACACCGGCTGCGGTAACCTCTGCTCCTGCGCCCGGCCCACGGATAATCATGGGTCGCTCGTGATAGCGTTCGGTAGTCAGCAGAATAATATTGTCGCTCCCCGCCAACGAATAGAACGGATGTAATTCTCCCACGCTGGCAAGGTGAATATTTGTCTTACCGTTTTCAAGAACGGCCATATACCGGAGTTTTTCTTTTCTGGCCGCCGCCTTTTTTCTCAAATCTTCAAATTCCGCGTCATGTTTGCTCAGGGACACAAAAAATTCATCCAGCGTCATTTCACCACGACAATTTTCCGGAACCAGGTTTTCTACCTGAATGTCTTGCAATTCCAGCTGCACCCCTGCTTCACGCGCCAGGATGAGCGTCTTTCGCGCCACATCGACACCGTTGAGGTCATCGCGTGGATCGGGTTCGGTATATCCTTTTTCCTTCGCCTCCTTCACTACCTCGCTAAAGCGTTTACCCTCTGTGAACGAGCTGAAAATAAAATTTAGCGTGCCGCTTAATACGGCTTCAATCCTGATGACCTTGTCCCCGCTGAGCAATAAATCGTTCATGGTGTTGATGACAGGAAGGCCGGCACCCACATTTGTCTCATACAGAAACTTGACTCCTCGCCTGAACGCTGTCGACTTGAGCGAGTGGTATTTTTGCAGCGACCCGGAATTGGCCTTCTTATTTGGGGTTACAATCGAAATATTCGCAGAAAGAATCGCTTCATATGAATCGGTCACCTGTTCGCTGGAAGTACAATCCACAAAAACACTATTCGACAAATTCAGTTCGCGAATCCGGTCAATGTAGTTCTGCATACTCATTTTTTCGCCTGCCTCCTTCATCCGGTCGATGCAGGAATCCATCTTCAGGCCCAGTTCATCAAATAGCATCTTTTTGCTATTGGCCACGGCCACCAGGTTCACCTCCAGCAGATTTTCCTTTGACAGTTTTGCAAACTGATCTTCGATCATCCGCACCAATGATTTTCCAATCAGACCGGTGCCTACCAAAAACAGATTTAACACCTTTCGGTCGGAAAGGAAAAAGGCTTCGTGTAACACGTTGAGCGCCTTTCCAATGTCCGACTGCTGAATTACAGCAGAAATATTCAATTCTGATGAACCCTGTGCGATCGCACTGACATTGATCCCGTTTTTACCAAGCGAATTAAACATCCGGCCGCTCGTTCCCGGATTGTGTTTCATGTTCTCTCCCACAATCGCAACGATCGCCAGGTCGTTCTCAACCAACATCTCATCCATTTCTCCATTGCGGATTTCGTATTGAAACTCTTTTTCAAGAGCGGTTTTCGCCAGTTTTGAATAACTACTTTCAATGGCAAAACAAATCGAATGCTCAGAAGAAGCCTGACTGATGAGGATCACATTGATTTTTTCCCGCGCCAGGGTTGCAAACAACCTCATCGAAACTCCGACAACGCCCAGCAACCCGCTACCCTGTACGCTGATCAGGCTGATGTTGTTCATGGATGAAATTCCTTTGATGATCAGGCCCTTTCCATTGGACTCTGCGCTGATCTTTGTTCCTATAAACGAGGGGTTAAACGAATTCTTTATCAAGATCGGGATCTTGTTGGCCATCGCCGGCTGCATAGTGGAAGGGAAAATGACCTTCGCCCCAAAATGCGACAGCTCCATCGCCTCAACATACGTCATTTCCTTGACGGTAAACGCCTTTTTCACTTTGCGTGGATCGGCTGTCATCATACCATCAACGTCCGTCCAGATCTCCAGGGAAGAAGCCTGGAGGGCGCCGGCAAAAATGGCGGCCGTATAATCGGAGCCGCTCCGGCCCAGGGTCGTGGTCTCACCACTTTCGGAGGTGCCAATAAAACCCGTGATAATTTGCAAATCCTGATGCAACTTGAAATGGTCGCGGATCAGCCGGTTCGTCGTTTCAAAATCAACTTTCGCATGGCTAAAGTGATTGTCGGTGCGGATAACGAGACGGGCATCGAGGAATTCAGCGGTGATAACTTCATCATTGAATGCCTCTGAAATAATGTAAGCCGAAAGCCGCTCGCCAAAACTCATGATGTAATCAAGCGTTCGGGGTGTACGTTCCTTGACCAGAAAAACCCCGTGAAGAATATCTTCGAGTTCGTTGATCATAAACTTGACCTGGGCAAGGATGCTACTTTGCCGTTGCACGCCAATCAGTTCGCGGACCGCATCCAGGTGCCGTTTTTCAACTTGATCCAATTGAAGCTTATACGCGAGATCCCCGGCAAGCGCAAGACCGCTTAAACTAATGAGTGTATCGGTCACACCACCAAACGCAGAGAAAACGATTGCAATTCGCTCTTCACCCACCGCCGGCTTAGCGATTCGAATAACCGATTTTATTCTGTCCGGGGTCGCCACCGATGAGCCTCCAAATTTTAAAATTTTCATTGATTCTCTTTTTGAATGCTGGATTGATAATTTGAAATCATTAAATCCAACCTGGATCTGATATAAAAAATAGTCTTAGCGGGGGGTACTCAATAAAGCCGGGCGCTACCCCGTAATGGTGGCGGCAATTGTGGTAGTAATTGTAAAATTACAAGCTACTTCAGGAAAATTGAAGCGTATCGTTGGTATGGTCTGACTGGCTCTCATGACTAATTTGTGCAATTAATCACTTGTACTCGCGGATTGCAAAGATTTTTTATGATTTTTGCAGGAATTTAGAAACTTACTAACAGTTAGTAGGATGAGCGCTGAAGAGAAATTCTTTATTGAAGTGGGCCGGTCGGTAAAAGGCGCCGAGCCCGGTCAGATGTTTGGTTCACCTGCTTCCTCCAAAGGCAAATGGCCCGGGCTGGCAAAAGCGGCATTGGCCTATGTGAAATCTGTTAAAGCATGAATGATGGACCGGCCTTCCAGCTTAGCGTTGTAATTTATAAATCAGCATATGAACCGAAAGAAGAAATTTCCCATGGAGTCCTTCGTGAGCATGACCGAATTGGTGCTACCCAACGATACCAATACCCTCAACAACCTGATGGGCGGACGGCTTATGCACTGGATGGACGTCGTATCTGCCATTGCCGGACAAAAGCACTCCAACAGCACCGTCGTCACCGCCTCGGTCGACAATATCTCATTTCGTGAACCGATCTTGTTGGGGAATGTAGTTACGCTGAAGGCGAAGGTCACTCGCGCATTTAATTCTTCCATGGAGGTGAGAATTGATGTAGATGCGGAAGACATCCCCGCCAACAAGAAATTCTCAAGCAATAGCGCCTACTTCACCTTTGTCGCAGTGGACATACACGGCAAGCCCGTGGAGATTCCTGAAATCGAGCCTGAGACGGAAGAAGAAAAGGCCTTATACGACGGCGCGCTGCGCAGACGCCAGCTCCGGCTTGTCCTTTCCGGAAGAATGAAACCCCACGAAGCAAAAGAACTTAAATCGATTTTTGAATAATAGGGTGCCCTTCACCGCTTTTAAGCATGGCTTGCTGTCACCAATTATGAATAAACCGGCTACCATGAATGCTATTTTTCTAATAATGTAATCATGGCTGAAAATCTTCCCTTTGAAAGTCTTTACACCGAAGAACTTTACCAAGTGCCACGCAAGACTACCATTGTGATCACGGAGCCGTGGGACAAATTGAGTGCGGAAGAAAAAGGGCAACTCAAAAAAATTGCCGAAGCACTCCGGAGCAGGATCAGTCCTAAGCTGGGCCTGGATGCTTTTAGCGTTGTTCACGTCGGGGCCCTGGATCTGAGCCAGTGGATAGAGAAACCTGACAAGCTGATTTACTTTGGTCCAGCCATTAAAGGACTTAACAGCTATGAAGTCATTGAGGCGGGTGGCACCAAAATGGTCCTTTCCGAGAGCCTCTCGCAACTTATTTCTGATGAGGTTTCAAAGTCAAAATTGTGGCATGCCCTAAAAGAACTCTTTTCGTCTTAAAAGTCATTTTTTACCCAGTTTTAAAATACTAACCCTTCCTCTATATTTGCGAGACTTTTTTGAAACCTTCCTGCTTTCGGGATGGTTTTTTTTAACCATTGATTAACCAAAAGAACCACCCAACGTCATCATGAACAATATCGTCTTTGTCATCCCGGCACTCGGCATCATCGGCCTAATCGCCATGGCCATCAAATCGGCATGGGTAAGTAAACAGGATGCGGGGGAAGCCAAGATGCAGGAATTAGCCGGCTATATCGCCGATGGAGCGATGGCCTTTCTAAAAGCGGAATGGAAGATATTGGGATACTTCGCCATAGTTGCCGCCCTTGTGCTGGGATGGTCGGGTTCGTTAGTTGAGGATTCCAGCCCCATCATCGCCATTTCCTTTCTCAGCGGGGCCGTACTTTCTGCATTCGCAGGGTATCTGGGAATGAAGATCGCCACAAAAGCAAATGTGAGGACTACGCAGGCTGCCCGCACAAGTTTGGCCAATGCATTAAAGGTTTCATTTACCGGTGGATCCGTGATGGGTATTGGCGTGGCCAGTCTTGCGATCCTGGGATTGTCAGGATTGTTCATTGTATTGTATCAGATTTTTGTTCCTGCTGGGGCTGCTATCAACGGCCTCGAAATGAAAAAAGCTATTGAGGTATTGGCCGGCTTTTCTTTGGGTGCCGAATCCATCGCTTTATTTGCCCGCGTTGGCGGTGGTATCTATACAAAAGCTGCAGACGTGGGCGCCGACCTGGTGGGGAAAGTAGAAGCCGGTATTCCGGAGGACGATGTTCGAAACCCTGCCACCATCGCCGATAACGTTGGCGACAATGTGGGAGATGTGGCCGGCATGGGGGCAGATTTATTTGGTTCTTATGTTGCTACTATTTTAGCAACGATGGTTCTGGGTCAGGAAATTGATGCTGCCGCGGATAAGTTTGGCGGATTGTCCCCGATCCTTTTGCCCATGATGACCGCTGGCCTGGGGTTGATCTTCTCGATCGTAGGAACCTGGTTTGTTCGAATCAAGAAAGAAACAGACAGCGTGCAAAAGTCATTGAATATCGGCAACTGGGCTTCGATCATCTTTACAGCGATCGCATCGTACTTTGCTGTCACCTATTTGCTGCCTGAAAAGTTAATACACCGCGGCGTTGAGTTTACTTCACTGGATGTCTATTTTGCCATTATCGTGGGCCTGATCGTGGGCACCCTCATGAGCCTCATTACCGAGTATTATACTGCAATGGGCAAAAGACCCGTTTTATCCATCGTAAAACAGTCGGGTACCGGTCATGCTACAAATATTATAGGGGGGCTTTCGGTGGGAATGGAATCCACGGCACTGCCTATCCTCGTCCTGGCTTCTGGCATCGTCTTTTCTTATTCATTTGCGGGGCTGTACGGAGTGGCTATTGCCGCCGCCGGGATGATGGCTACCACGGCGATGCAGCTTGCGATCGATGCCTTTGGTCCAATTGCCGACAACGCCGGCGGCATTGCTGAGATGAGCCACTTGCCCGAAGAGGTCCGTGGCAGAACCGATAATCTTGATGCCGTCGGGAATACAACGGCTGCTACCGGGAAAGGCTTTGCAATTGCCTCCGCTGCCCTTACCTCGCTGGCCCTTTTTGCCGCCTTTGTTGGCGTTGCCGGCATTTCTTCCATTGATATTTATAAAGCGCCTGTGTTGGCGGGACTATTTGTAGGAGGAATGATTCCATTTATTTTCTCTTCCCTTGCCATTGCAGCCGTAGGCAGGGCGGCTATGGACATGGTCAATGAGGTAAGACGTCAGTTTAAAGAAATTCCCGGTATCATGGAATACAAGGCCAAGCCGGAATATGAAAAATGTGTTGCCATTTCAACGGAGGCTTCCATTCGTGAGATGATTGCGCCCGGTGCCATTGCACTTCTTACACCGATCATTGTCGGTTTCACCTTCGGTCCCGAAGTACTGGGAGGCCTCCTTGCAGGAGTAACAGTCAGCGGTGTGCTGATGGGTCTGTTTCAATCCAATGCCGGTGGCGCATGGGACAACGCAAAGAAATCGTTTGAAAAAGGTGTCGAAATCAACGGACAGGTTTTCTATAAGAAGTCGGAGCCTCACAAAGCATCTGTGACAGGTGATACGGTGGGCGATCCATTTAAGGATACTTCCGGGCCTTCGATGAACATCCTGATCAAACTCACATCGATTGTTGCATTGATCATTGCCCCTCATATTTCCCATCGGGACCACACTCCGACATCAACCATCAAGCCAACAATTGAATCGGTCACGCCGGCAGATCCGGCGCAACCTGCGGTGCTATTAAAATAGATTCAAATTAGAATAGATTTAATCGATGTACCCGGGCTCTCTATCCGGCGGCCGCCCATAACCTGGCGCCACCCGGCTTTCAACTTTCTCCATTTCTATTAATTTCATGGATTAATAACCCTGAATGAAACACATTATATTATGCCTGTTATTTTCTCCATTGATGCTATCTTTTGCGGGGGCCCAAAACCCTATACTGGGTCATTGGAAAACGGTGGATGACAATTCCGGGAGGCAAAAATCAATCATAGAAATCACAGAAAGGAACGGAAAAATCTATGGTAAAATCATGAGAATTTATCCTGATCCCGGTGTGGGGTTACATCGGGCCTTTTTACCGTACTCAAACATGGCTAAAACTTACCCCGTGAAACAAACCAACTATCCTATCAGCAGATAATCGGAAATTACCGATCTTTAACTCCTAAAAATACCATTCATCATCCCCAAAAGGTTACCAAAAGTGGCGTTAAGAGTATTTAAGTTGAATGTTCAGATGGACGAAAAGGAGATTTTCGAGCGGATCCGGAAGGGTGACGAAAAGGCTTTGGAGTTCATTTACAAGAAATATTACAGGATGATGACCAAATTGGTCATTACCAATAGTGGAACTGAAGATGAGGCAAGGGATGTTTACCAGGATGCGCTGGTGGTTTTTTGGCAGAAAGCCCGGTCAGGAAACCTGGTATTGACCTCTAAAATAAGCACTTATATCTACAGTATCTGCCAAAATCTGTGGAGAAAGGAGCTGGACCGAAAGAAGCGGTTGTCCAATGAGGAGAAAGATTCTGCTGAATCGCTTGATATGGACAGCCCGGAACGCGAAAAGATCATAGCCAAGTGCCTTGAGCAACTCGGTGAAACTTGTAGGAAGGTCTTAATGTATTATTACTTTGACGAGATGTCGATGCAGGAAATTGCCGATAAGTTGGGTTTTGCCAACACCGACACCGCCAAAACGAAGAAATACAAGTGCAAACAAAAGTTGGATGAATTAGTAAAGGCTCAATACTCTGAGCAGGATTTTTTGGATTAATGACATGAGTAATTTCGAATTAATTGACGATTATTTGACCAACCGGCTCGCAGAGCAGGAGAAAGTGACATTTGAGCAGCAGCTGGGATCAGATCCTGCGTTGAAAGCCGATGTGGATTTACAAAAGCATATACTGGAAGGCGTAAAGAAAGCACGAGTTGCCGAATTGAAAGCCATGCTTAACAATGTCCCGGTGGGCGGTGGATTTTCTGCCGGCCTTACCGCAGGCAAGATAGCGGCGGCCGTTGTCGCTGCCGGTATACTTGGTACTTCCATCTACCTGTATCTAAGACCGGGGGAAACGAACAAGGAAACCCCGTCTGCCATTGTCGAAAATAAAGTTGCACCGGGTACTGCCGGTAAAGAGGCCGAGATCAAGCCCAGCGAGTCCCCACAACCGGCCAAAGAACAACCGGTCAAGATTGAACCCAAAAAAGAAAGAGCGAATTCGTTCAGGAAAAAAGGACCCTCAAAGGCGGCTGCTACTCCCAAACCCAAGATTGAAGTTATTGATCCCTCCGATGAATTAGTTGAAAACTCGACAAAGGAGGTCTCCGCGGCAGAGAACCAAAAGTCGGCAATAACGACTTCGCATATCGCGGTCGAATTGAATTCCACAAACAGGAAATACAATTTCCATTATCAATTCGCGGGGGGCAAACTGATACTTTATGGGGCGTTTGATAAGAGCTTGTATGAAATTCTGGAAATCCATGGAGATCATCCTGCCGTGTTCCTGTTCTTCAAGGAGAACTATTATCTGCTGAATGAGCAGCAAAATAAAATTACCTCGCTGCAGCCGATCAGAGACGGGGCCTTGTTAAGAAAGCTAAAGGAATACCGGGGCCGATAGTGCTCGTCTTGGCCCCTGCAGCCGACGTATTTTGTTCAGGCAATTTCGGGCTATTCGTGCCGGAGAATCTCCCAAAATCACGTTCTCATATCCTAAATCCTGCAAAACCTGACTATCTTTGGGGCTGCATGAGTGGCGAGACCGTTAAATTCAAAGTCAGGAAAAAGAAACTTGGCAGCTACCCTTATATCAGCGTGGTGCTGAGTATTACGCTGGCCTTGTTTGTCATCGGGGTTTTTGGACTATTATTGATTTATTCGAAAGAACTGGAAAGGATCGTGCGCGAGAACGTCAAGATCCAGGTCTATCTCAAAAACCACTTGACCGAAGCCCAGCGCATGCAGGTTGAAAAAAACTTATCATCCCGGTACTTCATTCCGAAGAACAAAGTTGAAAAACCCATCCAGTTTATCTCCAGGGATGAGGCAGCGAAACAGTTCATCCAGGATACGGGCGAGGACTTTCAGAAGTTTCTTGGAGAAAATCCCCTGCGCGATGCTTATCTGGTCAGCGTAGATCCGATCTATCACGATCGGAAAAGTATGGCCAAGATCAAGAACGAAGTAGAGCAAGTCAACGGTGTCTTTCAAGTCTATTATGTTGAGAACCTGATTGACTCCATCAATAAAAACGTAACCAAAATTGCCCTCATCTTGCTGGGGTTGGCCGCATTGCTCTTATTTACGGTGGTCTTACTTATCAACAATACCTTGCGGCTTGCATTGTTTTCGCAACGATTTCTAATTAGAAGCATGCAATTGGTGGGTGCAAAGAGTTGGTTTATTCAGCAACCCTTTTTTTTCAGGGCGACCCTCCACGGATTCATTGCAGGTCTACTTGCTTCGGGTCTGCTCATAGCGGTGATCTCCTTTGCCAACCAGCGAATTGAAGATCTAAGCTTAATTCAAAATACGAACCGCATTATGATCCTGCTCCTGGGTCTGTTGGTCCTCGGGATCTTCGTTGCCGTTACCAGCACCTATCGTGCGGTTAGAAAATACTTAAGCCTTTCTTTAGACGAATTATATTAGTATGAGCAAGCTCCCGTTTGGAAAAAAGAATTATCAATTGATGGTTGCCGGATTGGTAGTCCTCACCATTGGCTTCACCATCATGGCGGTCGACAAAGAACAATTTGGGTGGATGGGCCTCACACTCGCACCGATCGTTATTATGGCCGGTTTTATTACCGAAATCGTCGCCATCCTCCATACCCCTAAAGGGAAACAGTAACCTTTCATGTCGCTCCTGGAATCCATTGTGCTGGCCATTGTTGAAGGTCTCACAGAATTTTTACCTGTTTCCTCAACAGGTCATATGATC
>JBGPGZ010000131.1:0-9677 GCA_041484175.1 Cyclobacteriaceae bacterium
AGGAGTAACCTTGGGACGGTAATATGGTCAACCGGGCTGTCATGCGGTAGCCGCAGCTTACCCAGAAAGTAAAAACCCAACAGCGTAAAAATCACAATCCAGATGGCTATGTTTACGTCTCTGTCGAGCAACCCCCAATGATAGGCCTGGTCGGCGATGCTAAAAAATTTCAAGCACAAGGCCAACTCCAGGAACCCAAGCGTGACCTTTACCGAATTCAACCAGCCACCTGATTTGGGCAGGCTTTTGATCCACTCGGGAAAGATGGCGAAGATTGTAAATGGTATGGCGAACGCGAGGGAATAGAAAAACATGGAGAGTACGGGTTTCAGAATTTCTCCGCTTGCAGTCAAAAACAAAACGCTCCCGACTATCGGCACGGTGCAGCTAAACGATACGAGCACAAGTGTTGCGGCCATGAAAAATATACCGAGTAAGCCGCCGCGCTCTGCCTGGCGGTCTACCTTATTCACCAATTGATAAGGTGCATTGATTTCAAATAAGCCAAAAAACGAAAGGGCGAATACAATAAAGATCACAAAGACAAAAAGGTTGGGAGCCCAATGGGTAGCCAGCGCATTCAATCCATCCGTTCCCAGCAACATGGCAAATAAGGTTCCGGCCGATGTGTAAATGGCAATAATAGACAGGCCAAAGATCATCGCTTTCTTGATCCCCTCACTCCGGGTTTGATTGTCCTTCAAAAAGAATGTTACCGTCATGGGGATCATTGGGAAAACGCAGGGCGTTATCAGTGATGTTAGTCCAACGATAAAGGCAAAAAGCAAATACCCGATCAGGGATTTATGCTCATAGGAGGACTCTCCCTCCAGAATGGATTTGTCGAGGACGGGTCCATTATTTTTTCCATACGATTCTGCTGCTGTCTTGATCTCAACAGACCCGGGGAGGGAATCGGCCTTGATCGCAGAGGATTCGCTCTCATCTTTCAACTTTTTACCATCGCCTCCCCCAGGGCCTCCGCTGATCTTGTCAAACAAGAATTCATCTTCAAAAGGAATGCATTTGCCATCCAGATCGGTACAAACCTGGTACTCGTAGTTTCCTTCAATGATGGATTTGGCAGAAAGTATTTTTATCTTTTGCCGAAATTCCCCGGTCCCCTTAAAGATCTTTACATCACAACCAAAGACTTCGTCATGTTTGGGAAGCGGTTTAACCGGGATGATCTTGCCGACCAGCACATAGCTCTTGTTTGGTTTAAAATGGAATGTAGTCACCATCGGGCCGCAATTGGGATCGAAATCACTCGAATACAAATACCAGTCATGATCAATGGTTGCTCTAAAAATGAGCTCTACCTCCTGTCCCACCTGGACCTGTTCCGCTGACACGGAATTGACCCATTTGATCGGCCGGAGGATCTGACCCTGAGCGGTTGCCGAGAAAATGACCAGGAAACACGAAAGGGAAAGTGTATGTTTCATAAATAAAAAGAGATGCTAAGTTAACGAAGCAGGTCGCAAAATAGTTGATCAAAGGTTAAACTGTTAACGCTTGGCGAATTATTGGACGCATCTTACTACAACGAAGAAGGAGAAACGTCGTAAATAGAGGCAAAACTTGTCTTTGAATTCTTCCGTGGAATAGATAATTTGAAAAATATCTTACCAAAACAACCTTATTAAAACCAATGAATATGAAGTTTAAGATGATGATGACCCTCCTGGTCTTTTGTGGCTATGGCGGTGTCCGCGCCCAAAGCGCCGATGAAATTCTGGCAAAATATTTTGCCAACACAGGCGGGCTTGAAAAGTGGAAAGCCCTGAAATCGTTCACTCAAAAAGGCAAAGCATTTCAGGGGCAAGAGTTCCCGGTAATGATCTATGCAAAGGCGCCGAATAAGATAAAGACCGTTATCAATGTTCAAGGTACTGAGTTGATCCCCCAGGCTTACGATGGAACCACGGCGTGGGCACTCAATCCTTTTGCCGGCGGAAAGGATCCGGTAATACTGGATGATGAGCAGGCGAAAGAAGTCAAAGACGAGGAATTTGAAGATGACTTCATCGATTACAAAAAGAAAGGTCATGAGGTCACCCTGGAAGGAACTGAAGAAATCGATGGCGTAAAATGCTACAAAATCAAGCTGGTAAGGAACAAAAACAATCCGAAGGACGACATCACTGAAATTCACTTTTTCGATGCTGAGAATTATGTCCCGATCATGCAGATTAGTTATTTCCGTACAGGTCCACAAAAAGGAACCGAAGTAAAAAATTACCTGAGCGATTACCAGGAAGTGGGCGGGTTGATGTTTCCCTTCTCCATGGAACAGAAAATAAGCGGACAGCCTCCGTTCAAAATAACGATCGAGACGATAACGGTCAACGATATCACCGACGACAGCATTTTTGCTTTCCCCAAGAAATAAATCTTAACAGAACAAAGGAGACCGCGGGTGTGGTCTCCTTTTTTAATACTAACTATGAAAACCAGGATACTTGTTTTAGTCGCTTGTACTTTCTCAACGCTTTCAATATATGCCCAGACTGAAATGTCTGGCAAAGCCTTGCTAGGGGGTCTGCGAGCCCGTCATATAGGGCCTGCTACGATGAGCGGGCGCATCTCGGATATTGAAGTGGTCAACCGAAAACCCATGATCATTTATGTGGGATCAGCCAGTGGTGGAGTTTGGAAATCAGTAAGTGCGGGTGCCAATTTCCGCCCTGTATTTGACGATTACACGATGTCCATTGGCAAAGTTACTTTGGACCAAAGCCATCCGGATACCGTGTGGGTTGGTACGGGAGAATCGTGGGTGCGAAACAGCGTCAGTGTAGGTACCGGGGTATATAAATCGGTCAACGGGGGAACTACCTGGGAGTTGATGGGACTTAAGGATTCCGAGCACATCAGCGATATCATCATTCATCCGAAAAACGGCAACACCGTCTACGTTGGGGCGCAGGGTCACCTTTGGAATGCCAATGCAGAAAGGGGTGTTTTCAAGACAACCGATGGTGGTAAGACCTGGAACAAGATTCTGTACATTGATGAGAACACCGGCTGCGCCGATTTGGAGATGGACCCTGCAAACCCGGAAATCATTTACGCAGCGATGTGGAGTCATAGAAGGTATCCTGATTTTTTTGATTCGGGGTTTACCGGCACCAGCGGACTCTACAAAAGCACAGATGGAGGAGCTACATGGAACAAGATTCACGAGGGATTACCAAAAACCACGTTAGGCCGCATCGGTATTGCAGCAGCCCCATCCAATCCCCATGTTTTGTACGCCAGCGTTGAAGCCAAAGACCAAAAAGGCCTTTTCAAATCGACGGATGCGGGGGCTCATTGGAAATTGGTCAACAGCGACTTTAACAACGGTGTTCGCCCATTTTATTTTTCAAGAATCGTAGTGGATCCAAAATATGACAGCATTTTGGTAAAGTGCGCCTTTACACCCATTATCAGCACCGATGGGGGAAAGAAGTTCAGGCCGATCCCAAGTGTGCATTCTGATGTTCATGCTGCCTGGATCGATCCGCATAATTCCTATCACATCTTATTGGGTACCGACGGCGGTGTTTATGAATCGCTTGATCAGGGCTACACTTTCAAGATGTGGATGAACCTGCCACTGGGGCAGTTTTACCATGTGGCCGTTGATAATGAGACTCCGTTTAATCTCTATGGCGGTCTCCAGGATAATGGGTCCTGGTGGGGTCCCTCCCAGAAGCCAGGGGGAATCAACAACAAAGACTGGGATGTAACCTATGGTGGTGACGGATTTTGGTCATCGCCACATCCAACAAACAGTAATCTCGTCTATGCCGAATACCAGGGCGGTCATATGGCGCGCTATAACAAAAAGACAGGCCAGGCAAAAGACATCAAGCCTTATCCGGAAAAAGGAGGGCCCAAATTGCGGTTCAACTGGAACGCGCCGATCGTACAAAGTCCCAACAAACCCGACCGGATTTATACCGGCGGACAGTTCCTGTTTATGTCGGATGATATGGGCGATACCTGGAAGAAAATTTCGCCGGACCTGACAACCAATGATCCGAAGCGTCAACGGCAAAGTCTCACCGGTGGGCTTTCCATTGATAACTCTTCTGCAGAAAACAATGCCACGATTTACTACATCGCCGAATCACGGAAGGATGAAAAACTCGTCTGGGCAGGAACAGACGATGGCTATCTGCAGGTAACGGAAAATCAGGGGGGGTCGTGGACAAACGTGACCAAGAACATACCGGGGTTACCTCCTGGCAATTGGTGTTCTTCGATAGAGACAAGTCATTTTGACCGGGGCACGTCGTACGTCACCTTTGACAACCACCGAAATGGAGATATGAAGCCGTATATTTTCAAAACTGCGGATTTGGGAAAAACCTGGACCTCTGTTGCTTCCCCTGATATCGAAGGTTATGTGTGGATCGTTCGAGAAGACCGAGTGAATCCTAACCTGCTTTATGCCGGTACCGAATTTGGCCTGTACATTTCCGTCGATGGCGGCAAGAAGTGGTCCCGGTTGGAAAATAATGTGCCGAAAGTAGCGGTGCACGATATCGTAGTGCATCCCAAAGAGGATGCGCTGGTGCTTGCTACCCACGGCCGTGCGTTAATGATCATTGATGACATCTCACCGTTGCGCCAGCTTTCTGCAGAGGTGATGACCAAGACAATCCATTTCTTTGAAACCAGGGCAACGGTATTGAATGATCCGGGTGCGGGCGGTAACTGGTTTGGAGGGGACGGTAACTTCACGGGAGAAAACCCTAGCAACGTTGCCAAGGTTGTGTACTTTATGGGCAAGCGCCATACCTTTGGCAAAATGGCCGTTGAAGTGTACGATCAAAATGGGAAACTGATCCGCGAATTGCCCGCCGGAAAAAGTGCGGGAATCAATGTAGTAGAGATGACAGCAACCCTGGAGAAACCAAAAGCGGCGCCATCTGAAAATCCGCAGGCTGTTTTTGGAATTCTTTCCGGACCGAATCTGCCTGCAGGAACCTATCAGGTGAAAGTCATCAAAGGCAAGGAAGAGCATCTTACCAACTTTACGTTGAAATATCCTGACAACTCGCCCTACACTGCTGATGACAGAAAGATGCAGCAAGAAACGACGATGAAATTGTACAACCTAACCGAACAACTGGCCTATGTGTATGCAGCGCAGGATGGAATGGTAAAGCAAGCTAAAACCGCGGTTCAAAAAAATCCAAAGCTGTCAAAATTAATAAATCCCTTTATCAAGGAGATCGAGGATCAGAATGCTTCGCTTGTTTTCCGCGGAGGAGATTTCTATATCAATACCGAGGAGAAATTGGCAGAAGAAATTTCAGAATTGTACGGACAAGTAAGCAGCTATCCCGGGCGACCCGGCAACGCGCAGATTGATCGAACCGGAGGACTGGATTTTGAAATGAAAAAAGCGATTCAAAAATTTGATGAGTTCAAAGGTGAAAAACTCAAGAAGATAAATGCTGCCATTTCGGCCGATAAATTGTTTGCCCCGATCAAGGTCTTGACCGAAGATGAATTTCGCAAAGGCGAAAGCTCCGGGGGTATCAATCCGAAACAAATGAAACCCGGGAATTGGTTGTTCCGTACGCGGTAACACCTCCTTGCTGTGATTTATGTGTCGGGTCAAAGATTTGAAAAGGGATACGAACCTCTAGACCGGAGTATACCAGCAGTTGTATCCTTCTATGGAACGAGAGGCGAACTAGAACTTAAACTTCCAGGTAGTTTTAAAGTCACGATTCAGAGGCTGGTTGGTTAACAATGCCCTGATCATCTCCACGGGAATGCAGTTAGCCTGAAGGATCGCGTCATGAAAATCCTTCTCCTTCAGCTTGCCGCTATTCACCAATTCGCTGCGCAAGGCATAAAACTGTTTTGCCCCGATCATATATGCCAATTGGTACAACGGCGCGTAGCCGCCGGTAAAAGATCTTCTCACCTCTGCGGTCGCATTGGCGCGTTCGTGCCCCACTTTGTCGACCAGGAAATCAATACACTGCTGGGGTGTCCACTGGCCGAGGTGATAGTTCAACGAAAAAATAATTCGCGCACATCGATGCATCCTCCAAAACAGCATCCCAACACGGTCCTCCGGCGATTTTTGAAAACCCCTGTCCCACAAAATCATTTCCCAGTATAGAGCCCAACCCTCTATCCAAAACGGAGTTTCAAAAAATTGGCGATGCGGATTGAAGCGGTCGCTCATAAATCCTTGCAAGTGATGACCCGGGATGAGTTCATGAAAAACAGTGGCCCTTGAAAAGTGTCGGTTGTTTCCCCGCATGCTCATCAACTTTTCTTCGTGCTGCATCGTGTTAGTGGGAAATGAAATCTGGATTAATTCACCGCCGAGGAAGAAAGGCGAGTACCGCTGCCGCTCTGCACTCATCATGGTCATCCTCCAGGTTTCCTTGGCCAGGGCCGGCACAGTCACCAGATCATTTTTCTCAACATAGTCTATGGCTTCCTCAGCGAGAAGTTCAATGAGGTCAGGTTGACTGCCTGGTTCTGCGTGATCGTTTTTTACTTTCTCCAGAGCCGCTTTCCAATCTCTACCCAAGTTCATTTCATGCGTGGCTTTCAACATCTCTTTTTCACACCACCCAAATTCCTTGTTGGCCAGGTCAATCAATTCTTCCGGCGAAAAGGGGACCATCTCATAATTGAGACTTTTGATGATCTCCTCCCTGCCAATCGGGTTTCCGACAATGCCGCTCCCATCATCTTTTAAAGGATCGACGGTCTTCCAGGTCTTTAGGAAACGGACATAACGACTGAGCGCGCTGTCCAGCTCCACGTAGGGTGCACTTACCCACCAACTAAACTGGGGGTCATACTCGTTGTAAAATTTGAATAGCTCCGTCACGGCGCTCCGGTAGCCTTGTGCAGCAATAGCAGCCAGGTTCGAAAGTCGCTCATTATATTTTGGCAATTTCTCCAATTCTTGCTGGTTTATTTTCACATCCAGTTTTAGTCCGCTAAACAATTTTGCGGTCTGTTCTGCGTCTAAGCGTGCCCCCTTTCTTCGTTGTTGGATCAGGGGTGTTACTTTCGCGCTGAACCTGATGGCAGGCTTAACTGTTTCGAATTCTCTTTTATGCTCCTGCAGCGAGTGTTCTTCCCGCTCGATGGCATTCCTCAACAGAATATAATCCACTTTGCCTGCCTGCCCCATTGATTCAAAGGGAAGGGTCTTCAGTTTGTTGAGCCAGTCGTTGTGCAGTTGACTGAACCGCGAATAGTACTCATCTGATTCTTTGAGCGTATACTTACGAGAAAGGCTGCCATTGTCGGCCTGATATTGCAAAATGAAATCGCGCATTTCGCTTGTACCGGTGACCTGTGCCTTGAGATTTTGACAAAGCACAATAATAAAAAAAGAGACGCAGGCTATGGGGATTGCTCTCATCGAATTAGTAAACGGCGGTTATCGTCTTATTTAACTTTTCCAAAGTATTTATAAAAGGTTACAATCGTTTCTATCCCTAACAGGAAATTCTTGATCCCATAATGCTCATTGGGTGAGTGGATTGCATCGGAATTCAACCCAAACCCCATGAGCACTGAATCCAGACCGAGTTCGCGTTTGAAGAGCGACACGATTGGGATGCTGCCTCCATCGCGCGTAGGAATAGGCTCCTTCCCCCACACCTCTACAAAGGCCTGGCTCGCTGCTTTGAAGGCCGGCGAACTGATCGAGGTTACTGCCGGCTCACCGCCGTGGTGAGCCGTTACTTTTACCTTGACGGATTTCGGTGCAATGGAGTGAAAGTAATTTGTGAAAAGGGCCGTAATTTCCTGACTGGTCTGGTTGGGTACAAGACGCATCGAGATCTTTGCGTGCGCTTTGGAAGGCAGTACGGTCTTTGCGCCTTCACCCGTGTAGCCACCCCAGATTCCGTTGACATCGAGCGTGGGCCGGATGCCGGTGCGCTCAATGGTGCTATATCCTTTTTCTCCCTGTATTTCTTCAATTCCCAGCTCCTTTTTGTAATCTGCGAGGTTAAACGGTTCCTTGTTCAGTGCTTCGCGCTCGGCAGGGGACAATTCAGCAACCTTGTCATAAAACCCCGGAATGGTTATACGTCCATTTTCATCATGCATTGAAGCAATCATTTTGCTAAGTACGTTTACCGGGTTCGCAACACCCCCGCCATATACGCCCGAATGAAGATCACGGTTAGGTCCCGTCACGGTTACTTCCATGTAACTTAATCCGCGAAGGCCCGCGGTAATAGACGGATGTTCCAGTGAAATCAAAGAAGTGTCTGAAATCAGAATCACATCCGCTTTGAGTTTGGTTTTGTTTTCTTTTACAAAGGTCCCAAGATTGTCCGAGCCCACTTCTTCTTCACCTTCTATCATGAACTTCAAGTTGCAGGAAAGCAGGTTGAGTTTGTTCATCGTTTCAAACGCCTTGATATGCATGTACACCTGCCCCTTGTCGTCACACGAACCGCGCGCATAAATATTTCCGTTCTTTACGACCGGTTCGAAGGGAGGAGAATCCCACAGGTCGAGTGGATCGGCAGGCTGAACGTCATAATGCCCGTACACCAACACGGTTGGCCATGCAGCATTAACCGACTTCTCGCCATAAACTATAGGATGGCCTTTGGTTTCGCAAAGTTCTGCCTTATCTGCACCGGCATCTTTTAGTTTTTGGAGAACAAATTCGGCGGCGTCCTTCACGTCCGCTTTGCGAGTACTGTCGGCGCTTACCGATGGAATGCGTAGCAGGTCAAAAAGTTCGGAAAGAAAGCGCTCCTGATTGGATTGGATGTATTGCTTAACCATGCTGTGTAATGTGTTGGTCGTTGACGGCGCAAATTAATTCTTTCATCCATCCCGTTACAATCGTTTACGCTAATAAGTGTTAGCCAGCGTTGAAAAAATATTTGGCTCATTTCGCTTCTTTCGCGATGATTCCCCCTGTTCATTCCGTAACTTTATTGGTTAAGGACACTACAGAAAGTGAAAGAGCAAGACAGAAAAGGGCTATATAGGCCCCAGTTTGAGCACGATGCCTGCGGAGTCGGGTTCATCGCCAACATCAAAGGAAGAAAGTCGCATCAGATCATCATGGATGCACTCACGATGCTGGAACGGATGAACCACCGGGGTGCTTGCGGCTGTGAGCAGAACACAGGCGATGGAGCGGGCATTCTCATCCAGGTGCCGCATGAATTTTTTGCGAGTGAATGCAGGAAGCTTGGAGTCAAACTTCCGGCCTATTCAGAATATGGTGTTGGGCTGGTTTTCTTTCCAGGTGACTCCAAAGTCCGTGAGGAGTGCCGCACGGTCCTCAATCGACAAATCAAAAAGATGAAGATGACTTTGCTCGGCTACCGCGTGGTGCCTACGGGTTTTGCGGATCTCGGCGAATCTGCATTGAAATCTGAACCGATCATGGAACAGGTCTTCATCAAATGCCCGGCGGGGATTTCTGACCCCGAAGATTTTGAGCGCAAACTGTTCATCTTACGAAAGTATTCTACACGGATCATCACCGAATCTGTTTCCGGAGTAAACAATCAATTCTATTTCTCTTCGCTCTCGTATAAGACCATTGCCTACAAGGGCATGCTTACCTCACTTCAATTAAAGCCTTATTTTCCAGACCTCGAGAATGATGAGGTTGTTTCCGCGCTGGCAGTAATCCACTCGCGCTTTTCCACCAA
>JBGPGZ010000132.1:0-9624 GCA_041484175.1 Cyclobacteriaceae bacterium
AATAATCAAACAAATCAGGTTTTTTCGACGCCTTCCCGCCCTTACTCTACCATGAACACCAAACCAACGACCATCGCCTTTGATCAGGATTTACAGGATTGATCAGGATTTACAGGATTTACAGGATTGATCAGGATTTACCACCGACAAAAGTCGGGGCGGGCAGGATTGATCAGGATTGATCAGGATTGATCAGGATTTACAGGATTGATCAGGATTTAACACCGACCAAAGTCGGGGGCAGGATTGACCAGGATTTACAGTTCAGAATCAAAAACCGATTGCGATCAACGAATGTCCCATTACCGATCACCGATTACCCTTCTTACTCCTTACTCCTTACTTCTTACTTCTTGCTTCTTGCTTCTCATTTTTTCTTATCCAAATAAACCAGTTGTCCCAAATGGTAACTGTGATGATTGGTGCGGTTGACAATGATATTTAGTTTATTTCTGTGCGGCTCTTTCGCAAAATCGGCTTCCGATACCAGGCCGTGTTTTTTGAACCATTCCTCTGGCTGCATTTTTCGAATATGCTCCGTAATTTTTGTGTTAACAGCGTTCCAGCATTTCTTTACTTCTCCAAGAGGGGGGATCCCGGCAATTTCTTTATCCGGATGCGTGACAAAAATCCTTTCCAAATCAGGATATATTCTATTCCCCCAACCGAGGATAGGGAACATGCCATCACTTATCGCAGTAAGATGACCGACAAGATAAATGCCCCTGTTCCTGCCTGGTGCCGTTTCCGACAGGAGCTGTTCATCCGAAAGGGTTTCCAGAAGTTTGTTCACTCTTGTGTTTTGTGTTTCCCAGGCGCTGATAACCATTTTTATAAACAATTCTTTTTCGGCCGGAATTTCATCGGGGGTTTTCATTTCTTTTTTTTGAATTCGTGAAAATGGGATAATCACCAAAGTTAGTATTTTAACAACGATTCCCGGCCGAAAAGGGTTATCGACCAATGGCATTTCTCTCCGGTGAACCGGTTTTTGCCCTTCCAATAGTGATCCATCAGGATAGGATATTTCCTTAGGGGGTATGCCGAATTGCGATGGATGAATTGCGCTCCGCGAATTGCGAATGGTTGATTATTTGGTTGGAGCGAATCAAGGGAGAAATCAATCTTGTAATTCGTAATTTCCCAATTCGTAATTTATTTTTCTACCCGAATCCTGGCAATTTAAACCCGTTGATATACCAGTATCCATATTGAAGGATGAAATTGATAACGGCATTTCCTTTGTGAGTGCGGTTTTTATTTCCCTTGGCTGCATATTGGATTTGGGCCTGAACGGTGGCCCCGCCTTCTTCAAGATCAAAATGCACGTTTTGAATTTGAAATCGATCGACGTTAAAAGCATGATGCGCCTCCTGAAAGGATTTGATAATGGCGAAGATTTCTGAATGGTCGTATTCAATTCCCTTGAAGGTTACGCAATCAGCGAACCGGTGCGAATCAAACTCTTCCAATTTTCCACGGAGCAGAACTTCGATAAACTCATCGGCATACCGCCGCAGGTCATAATCGTGATTGGGGTGGAATTCCTCGTAGATAAAATGGTGAACATATCCATCGATCGAAATATCGTCGATCTCCACATCAAACAATTCTTCCACGATGAACCGGTAAATGACGGCCTTATCATAATCAACGCTGCAGTCGAGGGCAATTCCATTTCTTTCCATGAGAGAAAGCAGGCGATCCAGTTCACTCTCCATTTCACCCGATTTTACTTCACCGACTCTTTTAAAAGCAGGCCGGCCCAGGCGCTCATATACCTTGATCCGCCGGGCATCCTTGTAATGCTTCTCGAGATTATAAAGATATGTCAGCCAAATATTTTCTGTGGCGGGATCGAGTGAAGACTTGTAGCTCACGTCCATCCCGAATTCAAGTTCAAGTTTGAGCTTAAGTACTTCGTTCTCCGCCTTCAGTTCGTCCAGCGAGTTACCTGACTGTCCCGCTGACAAGCCGGGGTTGATTGGATTTCCGGGTAAGTTTTCCATTTGAATGAATTTTAGAATTCCTCCGATCTGAAATTACATCCTGAAACTAGGGATTGCGGATAGTAACTGCAATGGCGGGAAATGGATTGTCAGGAAAACAGTACAACTCACCCCGGCTCATGGGGTCTCACATAATGCATGTCTTCTTAATGAGGGAGTACTCATAGCTTTTTCTCTGCCAATCCCGTTCCGACAATACGCGCTTTGATTTTAGAGAAAGCTGTCTCGCGCGCCGTGGACGTGTCGTCTGCAAATGGCGAGAAACCGCAATCATCGCAAGTCCCCAACTGATCAACAGGAATAAACTTGGCAGCTTCGAGAATTAAGTCCCGTATTTCCTCCGGGGTTTCAACCCGGGGATCCAGGACATTCGTGACCCCGATAAAAACTCGTTGCCCTGGTTTTAGGGATTCCTTTATCGCTTTGAGAACTTCGCGTTTATCTTTTTCCGCCGCATATTCGAGGTAGAAATTTCCAGCGTGCAACCGAAACAGATCAGGAAGCAATTCAGCATAACTGATGTCCGCGCTGTGTGTGGAGTCGTGGTCTCCACCCGGGCAAGTGTGTACACCAATTTTTTTCCGTTCCACTTCTGTAAACCGGTCGAGTACCTGGTTATTCAAATCAACAAACATCTTGAGCAACCCTTTTGAAGGATCCAGTTTGATCGCCAATCGTGCTTCCGTAAAATCAATCTGCACGTTATAGGCCGCGCTATTTAAACATTTCCGGATGTCGGCTTCCGCTTCGTTGACCAGGTCCTTGATGAATTGTTCCCTTGAATAACCCGGAATTCCATCCTGCGGATAAAACAAGCTTATGACGGAAGCCGAAATGACCGCTTGTTTTACTGGCAGCTTGGTAAGCCTCCTCGCCGTGTCCAGGTAGCTGCTGGCATAAGTTTGATAACGAAAGGGCCCCGATGTCAGCTTTGGCAATTGCCGGGTATGACCATCTGCAAAAGGGATGACCACGCCATCCGGGGCAAGTTGCTTCATCCCATGAATGGGATACGTGGCAAAGCTTGGCTTTGATTGCTCCCCGTCGGTAATAACAGGTGAACCAGTCTGTTCAAACAGCTTAAGCGTTTCGCTTATCGCTTGCTCTGAGAGCCTGGACAATTCGCCTTCCTTGATTTGTCCTTTTCCAAAAGCAACCATAGCCTCGATCAAGTAGGCTGGCCTCGGAATACTTCCAATGGGTTCGGTTGGGATTTTCATAGTCGTCTTTGTTGAGTGTTAAAGTGTTTAAGTGCTGAAGTGTTAAAGTGCTGAAGTGTTAAAGTGCTGAAGTGTTGAAGTGCTGAAGTGTCTAAGTGTTGAAGTGTTAACTTATGTACCTTGACACTTTCGCACTCTAACACTTAAACACTTTAACACTTTTCATGTCTTAATCGGTAAAACATAACCCCTATCACCAAGTCGTTTACCCATCTCTTCATAAGCAACGGGATCTGTTGGTGTGAAACTCGCCAGGCCATCGACATAGCGATTGAACATGCTGAAAGCCGCCGCAATCAACACGGTATCGTGGATGTCCCGGTCGTTGGCCCCGTGATCGCGTGCGCGCTTAACATCTTCGGGCAAAACTGATTTTCCGTCCTGCTGCACCTTGGCGGCGAGGCTCAATAATGCCTTCAGTTTATCACTGATCGGGGCTGAGTGATAATCGCCCAAAACGATGTCGACGACTTGCTTCTTCTCTTTGAATAAATACCGTGCAGCCGCCGCGTGACTGCTCATGCAGAACATGCAGTCGTTGCGTGATGAAACAAAGGCAGCAATCAACTCGCGCTCCGCTTCGGTAAGCGGCGACTCGCCACGCAACAGTACCTGAGCCAACGCGTACAAATGCTGACCTGTCTCAGGGCGGAACATCACGAGACTGCGAATGCCCGGAACTCCGTCGGGAACTGAAATGTATGCCATATTATTTGCCCATTTTTTTTGAGAATAAGAGGATCAGGAATCCAACCAAAAACACAAGAGAAAATGTAAAAAGGGAATTGCCATACCCACCCAGCGCAGTGACCAGGGCTCCAACAAAAAACACGGCTGCGGCCGTAAAAAACCGTCCGACATTAAAGCAGAAACCCGTGGCGGTTGCCCTGATGGCAACGGGGAAAAGCAAAGGAATGTAGACAGCCAACAACCCCTGACTGATGCCGAACGTAAATGAGAGCAATGCAATCTCCACCATAGTGATGATGGAAAATTCTGTGTTAAGCCTGAACAAGAGAAATGAGAAGACAAAGCATCCGGCAAAGCAGACCAGCATTGCGCGCCTCATGCCCATCGAATTTGAAATCCATCCTGAAAAGAAACCGCCACTGAGTCCGGCAGCCCCTAATAGCATCATACTGATTGCTCTTTCGTTCTGGCCGTCCGATCCATGCAAAAGGCTTTGTACCCAGGTAGGCAACCAGGAAAAAATTGCCCACAAACCGATCAACATACTGCCGAATACGATTGATCCGTTGACAAGCTCAGCGCGATAGGGCCGTAAGCTGACATTTTCTTGACCTTTCTGGGTGCGTGTTGCTTCCCATTTTTCTGATTCCCTTAATATCCAAAAAGAAACAATACCAACGGCCAGGGGAACAGCGCCAATCAAGAAACCATGCCGCCAGACTGAAACAAAATAATTTACAGCTCCGCTGGAAAAAATTCCCACAGGAAAACCGATGGACAGGATCCCGATAAATACGGCCTTTGTCCTGTCTGGCCATACCTCCGATAACAACGTGGTATTGATGACCAATACGCCCCCTACGCCAAAGCCACAAAAAAACCTGAAAAGCAGCATCAGCTCCCAACCAGACGCCCAACTGCACAATAAGGTAAACAGACCGTACATAGACACCGAGAGCGCCAGGGACCGTGCCCGTCCGATCCGGTCGCCCATGACACCCCAAGTAAATCCGCCGATGGCCCAACCAACAAAATAAAGTGCGTTAATGAATGGGCCGACACTATTCAATTGTTCGTAATCGGTCTGCCCCAGGAGGTCCTTCACAACAACAGGCAGGTACACCGACATTAATGTAGAGGCTGTTCCGGCTAAAACATTACCAAAGAAGCAAAGAATGAACATCAGCCAGAGATAGCCGGTGATCTTTTCCGTTTTCAAGACGGTATCGGACAATGTCAATTCATTCATCATCCGTTACTTCTTCAAATGATCATACCCTTGTGGTAACCGCGTATATCCATGATCAACGATCCGGTCGGCAAGACCCTTGTAGAAATTCGGATCGGTCGGCGTGACCGTTGAGAGTCCATCGACATAGCGGTTGTAAAGGCAAAAGAGCGCTGCAATCAAAACGGTGTCGTGAATTTCCACATCGGTTGCACCGGCTTTTTTGGCGCGCTCAATAGACACATTGGTTACCTTTTTGCCGCTTTGCTGAACTTGCTTCGCAATGACAAGCAACGCTTTCAGTTTTTCACTTACTGGCGCAGTTTCAATGTTATGCTTTATCTTTTCAACGGTTTCGGCTTCACCAAGCAGCTTGTTCACGGCGGCAGTATGCGCGCTTGTGCAAAAGGTGCACTGGTTGCCATGCGAAACAACCGTTGCAATAAGCTCGCGTTCAGCTTCCGAGAGTGTACTGGGGCCGCGTAACAAAACCTGCGTGAGGTCGCGGATCGGTTGTGCACTGTCTTTTCGGTATTCGAGCAAGCCCGTGATTCCGGGCAAATGTTCTTCCAGTGGTATGTATGGCATAATGATTTAGAGATTTATTGATTTGACGATTTTGATTCAGGCAACGACAAAAAGTGGTTGTGAATAAATCAGTCAGCAGGATGATGGTTAAACTGAATCAGGCCTTGAAAATGGCGGTGTTCTTAAAGAAAAACCAATTTTGTCTTCAATAACGCCTGCCATGAGCTGATAGGCAATGAAAAAGGATTACCACAGAATTAGCTTACGGATTCCGGAGGAGGCGAAAAAACGGGGAAGTCAAGGACAAGCAAATTAAAACGCCTGGCGATAAAGGTAAAAGTCTGAGACCAACCTTGATGCTCCAGCGTGCGGATATGAGAAGCGGTGAAATAATCCCTTGTGAAGCTGCCCAACAATTTCAATGTCTGTTGCGACGAGGCAGGCAAATCGTTGGATACCTTCACAAAGTCGATCATGGCATTAAAAAGTCTCTTTTCTTTGTTGTCTCTGATACAGACAACATACAATGTGTCTCGTTCAAACTTTTGTTTTACGAGTTTGAAGAATTCGCCCTCATGTTCAAATGAGCCATGGACGCGTTCGTAATCCTTTCCGTCCGCATAGTAGGGAACCGTCAAAGGGATTTTTAAAGTGACCGTTTCGTTTTCCGAATAATTGCCTGCATCCAAATGTCGAGTCATCTCTATTCTGGCCTGATAGAGAATTCCCCAATAAACCGCATAGTATCCTATAACATTAAAGAGGAAGACTAAAGAGAGGACTATGGAAAGGGGTTTTTTCAAATGGCTGGTGCTGAAATTTTCATCTATTTAAAGAATTTATTGAATAGTTCAAAAATAGTTCCTTTACAATTTCATTCTTTAGAAGAAAATTCGGTATCTGAACTCTTGACGTCAGGCTATGAAATATAGATCACATTATCCTTTTTTCTTTCTTTTACTGGCAGATGTTCATTTCCATATCCAAAGATGAGGGAAATAATAATGTGCTCGGAAGGCGGCACCTGCAGTGTTGCATATGAATTTGTTTTTTCAACAAATTTCCCGAATCCCACCGGACAGCTATCCAACCCAAGGGACTTGGCCGCCAACATCATATTTTGTGCGCACATTCCGATATCCAGCTGCGCCCATTCACTGTCTCTTGGGGCGGAAATAAAAACAACTAATGGCGCTCCATAAAATATAGTGTCTTCGGTTTGTGATATGTGTATTCCATGCGCCAGGTGGAAATATTCGTCCGCTTTCACGGCTATTTCCTTACCGATGGACTTTATCAACGTGGTGTTTGTCATCACGTAGAATCTCCAGGGTTGCTTATCAATGGCTGACGGGGCCATTCTGCCGGAATCCAAAAGTTGTTCCACCATGTTTGCCGTAAGGGGAACGTCTTTATATTTTCTTACCGCCCTTCTCTCATAGATGGTTCTTATTGTCTCATTCATGATTTTGAATCTTTAGTTACTTTTTTAACGTTCCAATAGCCATTTGGCCGGCGCCTGTTTACGCTCCGGAATAAGTCCATATTTTGCTATGCTTTTCTCCTTTATAAACTGAACTGCTTCTTCAATGGAATCTGTTATTAAGATCAGTTCCAGATCTTCGGCAGAAATAGTTCCCTTATTTTTCATCCACTCAATATGTTCAAGCAACTCGCGATGAAAGGCTTTGTTCAAAACGATGATCGGAAATTGAAGGATCTTCTTTGTTTGGGTCAGCGTGACGGCTTCAAAAAATTCGTCCATTGTTCCAAACCCTCCCGGCAGAACGATAAAAGCGAAGGAGTATTTAATAAGCAGTGTCTTCCGAACAAAGAAATATCGGATCTTCACCCATTTGTCAAGATATGGATTTGGCTTTTGTTCTGTGGGAAGCTGAATATTACAACCCACCGATCTTCCAGCTACATCTTTAGCTCCCCGGTTGGCGGCCTCCATCAGCCCCTGACCACCGCCGGTCATGATCGTAAATCCTAACTTGGCGATCTCCGCGGCTGCTTTTCTGGTCATATCATAGTATTCATGCTTTTCGTCAAATCTCGCAGAGCCAAAAAAAGTAACGCAGGGCCCGACGAAATGGAGAGCACGGAATCCCCGGATAAATTCAATCCAGACCTTCATGGCGAATTTGAATTCTTCCCATCGGGATTGAGGGCCGCTCAAGAATCTTATTTCAGATTTCATTTGGCTCATTTCATTTCAAGGAAAACCTGCGGTATATCTGGCGAGTTTGGACGATTTCTGAAGGTTAAACATCCAGGACAACCCCATCCGGTGTTTTCGTGCCTTTGGCCAGGAGTCTCTTTACCTCATCATCTGTGACTTCCGGAAAATACTCATAAAATTGGCCGACAGACTGAAAATTGCGTGATGTGATCAGGCAAAGAAATTCATCCACCAAAGGATCGATCAGGGCGGCGGCCTGATTTGAAGCTACGGGTACAGCAATAATTACCTGAGCGGGCTTTTTCTTTTTGACTTCACTAATGCAAGCCATTAGGGTTCTTCCAGTGGCTATCCCATCGTCAACGATAATGACATTCTTACCTTTCAGATCAGGCCGTCTTCCATCCGGCGTCAAATTCAGGAGTCTGGATGACAATTCCATTTTGATCTTCTGCGTCTCTCTCCGGATATATTCTTTTGAAATTTCTTTGCCCTCCTCGTCAAGATATATGTCATCCAAACTTACCGAACCAACAGCATATTCAGGGTTAGCAGGGTGTCCGATTTTTTTACATAAAATTATATCCAGCGGCAAATGAAGCAAATTCGCAATATGATGTGCGACCGGCACACCGCCACGCGGTACTGCAAGTACAATACTGTTCGTGTTTTTGTACTTGTTCAACTGTTCAGCAAGCAGCAAAGCCGCATCGGTACGGTCTCTAAATAGCATTTTGTAAGTCCATCAACTTTTCTCAAATCTCCCTGTTTTCTCCTCTGCTTTAATTCTGAAAGCGATCGCCCTCTTCTCTTTCTCTATTTTATGGGGTGCCAAAGGGGGATTGATGCCTGCCTCCGCCGTGTGGCTTGTAATAAGAGGAGCGACCCTCTCAATCAAGATCTTCATTCCTTTTTCATAGGATTTTTGATCTATCAATTCTTCATATTTTCCCCAGACGATCACGCTTCTCCAATTGACCATGTTTTCCATGACATCCACCTGGAAGCAGACATGGGGATTCTTACGCATCATTTTTATTTTGAGTCCCTCCTTGGCGTGCCCGTATATATACATCCCATCGTAAGCAAAAGTGATTGGCACCACATAGATTTTGTTATCGGCAAAACATCCGATCCGACCAAGCACCTGGCTCTGCAATACGCTTTCTATTTGTGAGGTTGTTAACTCGCTTACCATATTTTATCGCTGAACTACTATTTAAGTTTTCAACAGATTCCCTTCTTTTTTAGTTGATTCCTTTCTCATAATGGACCTTTCAGCACACCAAAGTATTGGGAATTGCAGCGGCGCCCAATGACAGTAATTCTGCCCAACTATGATTAATGTCAGTTTTGTCCGGCGGCTTGGAACAGTTTTCCGAACAGTCAGCAAGAATTCAATGATAAAGCCGGTAGATATCCTTCAGCATTACGGAATCTCCACGCTCATCGCGTATTTTTATACGGTATCGAAAAATCACTTTTGTTCCGATCGGTGCATTGTAATAAATTATCCAGGCATCTGCTTCGGTCGTGCCAATACATCCGTGTGAATAGGGTTTCTTCAGGGTAGCAGCGTTGGTAGTAGCATGTATTATCGATCCACTCCTGATACCGTTAATAGCGGGTTCTACCGATGGTATGAAGGGCATTTTAGTTCGCTTACGGTCATCCCGCAAGGTTTCTTCGTACTTTTTGCCCGTGTGTTGATCGATATAATCCGGCGTTCTCATGATGCTCACAATTTCTCCTTCACCGATGGGT